>JABDNZ010000553.1 GCA_013043565.1 Gemmatimonadota bacterium
ACCCCGTACCGGCCGCGGAAGCGAAACCGGGGAGGCGGGCGTCCTCAGGGAAACCGGGTGCTGTATGAGCTCGAAGATCCGTTCCGCCGCCCCGGCAGCCTCCTGGAGATTCCCCCAAAAACCCGCAAGGGAGATCACCGCTCCAGCGATGGTCACTGCATAGAGGAGAAAAGCCACGAGGTCCCCGGCGGTCAGGGCTCCCTCCAACACCAACCGGCCTCCCACCCACAGAACCAGGACGATGGCGCCGAATGCCGAGAAAGTGACGGCCCCCGTGAGGCCGGCCCTCGCCACCGCTCTTCGGAGACCCTCGTCCCGGACGTCCTCCACGTCCCCCCGGAATCGACGCTCCTCCCATTCCTCCCGTGTGAACGCCTGGACGATCTGGATCTGGGTGAAGACCTGCTCGGCCCTGGCAACAGCTCCGGCCAGGCGGTCCTGGATGCTCGTACTGAGGCGACGCACACGCCGCCCCAGGAGCCACCCCACGATGGCCGTGAAGGGAATGGCCACCAGAGTGGCGAGGGTGAGTTGGGGATGCGTGATGGTGACCAGGAACAGGGCCCCGAAAAGAAACACACCTTGGCGAATCAGTTCGGGGACCCCGAAGCGAAGGACCCCCTGAACCAAACCCGTATCGGACGAGATGCGGGAGGTGAGCTCTCCGACCCTCCTGGTATCAAAAAAACCAGGAGGTTGGTAGACCAGTGCTTTGAAGAGGTCCTGGCGAAGAGCGGCAACCACCCGCTCGGAGGTGGAAGCCGTGAGATAGGACTGTCCGAAGTTGATGAACGCCTGAACGGCAAAAAGGCTGAGAAGCCCCAGGGCGATGAGGTTGAGTAGCCTCGCATCGCCTTCCAGGAAGGCCGAATCCAGCAACTCCCGTACAACCAGGGGAAATGCCAGGCCGATGGCGGTGGCCATGAGAAGTAGGACCCCCGCCCCCGCCAGCGCACCTTTGTACGGTGCGACTCTTGGGATCAGTAGCTTCAGGAATCCCCAAGTCTGACGAGGGGTGTAGCGTTTCTTGGCCATGTGGACGCAAGTTACTAGCCCAACGGGATCCATTCCACGGTACGGAGGGTAACGGGCGCACCATGGCCACACCCCAACACCATCGCGCCTTCTTCATTTCCGCCATCTGGACCCTCGGCCTCCTATTTCTCGGGAGCGTGGTCCACGCCACGGAGTCGAGCCTGGCCTGTCCGGATTGGCCGACCTGTTTCGGGACCATGGTTCCCGAGATGACCGGGGGTGTCTTCTGGGAGCATCTTCACCGCCTGGTGGCGGGGGGACTGATCCTCTTCTTCTCCGGAGCCGTGTATCTCACGTGGAAGGAGAAACCCCACTACCCCTGGGTGATGACAGCCGCATGGCTCGGTCTGGCGCTGCTCCTGGTCCAAGCAGTTTTTGGTGGGGTCACCGTGCTCCTCCTCCTTCCGGACGCCATCTCAACGTCCCACCTCGGGCTAGCCTTTATGTTTCTGGCTCTGACTACGGTCCTGGCCGTCGTATCCTCACCGGCGTGGAAGAGAGGGCCGGGGCCTCCGGACGGAGTCAGGCCACTCCTCAGAAAAGCCACCATGGCAGCCGCAGTTCTCACCTTCGCCCAATCGCTGGTGGGGGCCGCGGTCCGCCACACCGACGCCGGGATGGCCTGCCCAGACGTGCCCCTCTGCCTGGGAGCGTGGGTGCCACCCCTCTCGAATCATATGGTTGCCCTGCACTTCAGCCACCGCGTCCTCGGGCTGGCCGTCCTGGCAACGGTTCTATGGGCCGGGCATGTAGCCTTCTGGAACGGTGAAAAGACCATCATCAAGAGGCTCGGTCTGGCGGCCTCCCTGCTCGCCGGAGGGCAGGTGCTCCTGGGATTCCTATCCGTCTTTTATCGGCTGGCTGTTGTGCCCGTCTCTCTTCATACCCTCCTGGCAGCCAGCCTTCTCACCGCACTGGTGGTTTTGGCGACGCTGACCTGGGCGCCGAAGGAACCGTCTTGGGCGCCGAAGGAACCGTCCTGGGCGCCGAAGGAACCGTCTTGAGCGCAGAAACCCTCGGGAACCTCCTGGCACCGGTCAATGCTGGCCTGAACCTCACCAGCACCGTCTGCTTGATTGTGGGTTTCGTCTTCATAAAAAAGAAAATGACCCGGCAACATATGCGGGCCATGCTGGGCGCCGTCACGGCGTCCGGACTGTTCCTGATCTTGTACCTGTTCCGATACTCCCTCACCGGAACCCACTCATTCGCCGGTGAGGGATGGGCCAAGGGGTTCTACCTGGCCATCCTCTTTTCCCACATGGTGCTGGCAGCCACCCTCGTCCCCCTCGTCCTCCGCCTCCTCTACCTCGCCGGAAAATCCCGCTTCGAGCCCCATGCCCGGCTAGCTCGCTGGGTTCTCCCCACCTGGCTCTATGTTTCCCTCACCGGCCTACTGGTGTATTTCCTTCTCTATCATGTCTACGGCTACGTCTAGGCCTTTTCCAGAGCCTCTTTTCAGTCCCCCAGTGGCAGCTGGATCTCCACCTCGGCCCCACCCCCTTCCCCGTTTCTGAGAAAGACCTCTCCTCCCTGACCGTTCACCGCCCGGCGGGCATGGGGAAGCCCCAGGCCAAGCCCGCCCGGCGAAGTGCTATAGAATGGATTCATGGCCTTCAGCAGGGCCTCTGCAGAGAATCCGGGTCCCTTGTCGCGCACTTTCAGGTAGGCTTTACCCCCTTCGGTTCCCAGGTTGAGCTCCAGGGGCTGCTCCCCGCCGAATTCCGCCGCGTTATGGAGGATCAGAAAGATTGCATCCTTGAGAGGCTCGGGTTCGACCCGAATTCGAATGGGCTCCTGGGGTGCCTGGACCTTGACCAGTACGGAAGATTGGCTGGCGAACTCTCTGGTCACCTCCTGGGCCACTTGAGTGAGGTTTCTGATCTCCGGCTCTCGAGAACTGGGTGGATCCTCCAGGAAAAACTCCAGGTCCTCCACGGCCCCCAGAGCCGCGTCAGCTTGGTCCCGGAGGTCTCCTCCGCCCCCTTCGAGGCCAGCGAGGAGGGGGGACTCCACCCGATGCCTGAGGAACTCGGCGATGCGAAGAAGGGCCTGGCGGGTCTCGTCACCCTCGCCGCCTGGTCGGGGTGCCCATCCGTCGCTCAGGACCTTTCGAACCTCTTGAACCTCGGGGATGACCGTTTGGGAGGCCCGTTCCGGATCGGGCAGGTTTCCCGCCCGCAGCCCGCGAGTCAGAGACTCCAGTTCATTTTGGATCGCCTGCCCGGCCTTTTTCTTTCCGGCGATCCAGGCTCCGATAGCACCCACCAGGAGCCCCGCTAGGAAAAACACGGCTTCAATCATCACTCAGTCGGGTTGAGGTTGGGACAAAGGCGAGGACCGGGTCGATCCAGGCGACCCATGGACCCCGGTTGATCCCCCGCACTATGAAGGGATCTTGGCGGACGCCCCGTGTCAGGGCAATAGCAACTGATGGTTGCCCCAGACCGCCTTCCTCAGGTACCGTGGGGAAGGTGAGCAGGCCCGCATCATGCGAATCGATCATGACACCCCCGTCAGAAAGGGACCCAGGAATGGACAGCCTTCACGAACTCCAAGCCCTCCTGGACGAAAGCGGTGACCGGAACAATCCAGGTGCCGAAGAGATGAAGGGCATCATGGAGTCGGTCCAGACCATCGCCGTCGTGGGGATCTCCCGAAACCCCGAGAAAGCAGCCCGACGGGTACCCGCCTACCTCGCGGCCCAGGGCTACGAGATCATTCCGGTGAACCCTTTCGTCGACGAGATCCTGGGAAAAAAGGCGAAAGACAGCCTGAAGGATCTGACGGACCCCGTAGACATGGTCCTCATCTTCCGCCCCTCGGAAGAGGCCGGCCAGGTCGCCGAACTGGCCATGACCCGAGACGAGCACCCCGTCATCTGGTTACAAAAAGAGATTCGGGCCGATCAGATGGCCGCCATCGCAAGAGGACTGGGGTTCACGTTCGTCCAAGACCTCTGCGCCTACGAGATCCACAAGGCTCTGCCTTCGGGTTGATCAGGCCTCTTGGGAAAAGAATCCGGCAACCCTTTCGGCATGACCCTCGGGTTTGACCTTCCGCCACACCTCGGTCACGACGCCCTCTTCGTCGATGAAGAAGGTGCTCCGCTCAATCCCCCAGAACCTCCGCCCGTACATGGACTTCTCTTTCCACACACCGTAGGCCTCCGCGGCCCCGTGATCCTCGTCCGATAGGAGCGGGAAGTTCAACTGGTACTTTTCCCGGAACTTCACGTGGGACGCCGGCGAGTCGGGGGAAACTCCCAGAACCACGATGCCTTGGGCCAGCAGGCCCGCGTGGCTGTCACGAAGGTCACAGGCCTGAGTCGTGCAACCGGGAGTGTCATCCTTCGGATAGAAGTAGAGAACGACCTTGTGCCCCCGGAAGGAGCTCAACTGAACTTTGGACCCGTCATCAGCCGAAAGCAGAAAATCCGGTGCCTGGGCGCCTTCCTGAACCATGGATTCCTCCAAAACTGAGGTGGATTACTCGGGTTCAGAGACTACCCAGCGACAGAGATCTTGTTTCCGCGCTTCGCAGGATGTGTGATGGACTTCCACGCTGCGGCGGAAGTTCTGGCTCAGGACCGCTTGGGCCAACCCGGTGACCAAAGCGCAGGCGTCCCCGCCTGGATCCAGGTCCAGGAGAAAGTGACCCTTCGCCTCCATGGTGAAGGGGCCGTGGGCAAAACCGCCGATGGATCGTCCGAAAAGAGTCTTGATACGCCGCCTCATTTGCCGACGGGACGCGGCAAACAAGGCTTTTTCACGAGAAAGGCGCCTGAGGCCACGGGGTGGCCTCAGGTCCCCAATCAGAAGTTCGCCGGCGTGAAGGAAAGCCTCTTCCGAGTCCGGACGACGAAGGACGAGATGGAAGAGGTCTTGAGCCCGTTGATCGGTGATTCTCTCCCTTTTTCGCACCTGTTCCTTGAAAAGCCGGATCTGCTGATCCACGACCTCACTCAAGCCCAGGCGCCGGGGCATCGTCTGAGTCGGGTCCTCGGCAGCCAAGACCTCTGTCGGAAGATCGAGGGCCCGTATCACCTCCAAAAGGGACAGGCCCACCACCGACGAAACCCGGGCCTTCCCACCGGGACGGACCCCGGTGCCCATTACTTCTGTGGAAGCGCGCGGATCAGGTTTGTCTGTGCCGGCCACGACGTATCGTCCCTTTCGTCAGAGGTGGAGAGACCAATCTCGGAGAACCGGGGGGTCAAGGCAACGCGGGTGGCGGAGAAATGCAACTTCGTACCGAAATGACAGTGACACCATGGGGATTTGGGCCGATCTTGCTTCCTGGACGGGAGAGTAGACATCTCCCGGTGTTTCTTGGGACAGGTGGGGAGTGGTTCGACAATCTCTCGGTGGCCCTGGGGGGGCTGATTCGTGCCCCGAGAGCGTCGATCCTCCCCCCTTTCCTTTTCCCCCATTATCCCTCCCTCATCCTCTCTTATTCCTCGGTATTCACTTGTAGGACCCCCTCTTGCCATTTTGACTAAGCGGAGATATTTTAATTTCAAAGTTCTTAATTCTTGAATAAGAGTTAAGGGAAAATGAAGCTTTCCTGGCCTCCCGAACCCCGAGGGGAACAAAAATGTCCGTCAAAGCGGTTGAGGAGCTGGAACTAGCGCAGCGGCAACAGGCAGAGTTGCAGGATCTTCGCCCTCTCACGGACCTGACGGACGAAGAATTGGTAACTGCCCACCTGGAGGGCCGCACCGGTGCCTTCCAGCACCTTTATGACCGGTACAGGGATCGCCTGGTGCACTTCATCATCCGCAAGACCGGAGATGGAGATCGGGCCCAGGACCTCGTACAGGAAGCCTTCATTCGTGTCACGCGGCACCTTCATCGCTTCGACACCTCGAAGAAGTTTTCGACTTGGGTGTATACGATCGCCAGCAATCTCTCGAAGAACGAGCTCCGGAACCGGTCCAGAAGTCCTTTGGTCCTTTTCCAGAAGCTCGAGAGCAGTTGGGACAACGACCACAGACCCCTTCAGTTCGAAGATTCTCGGATGCGGCCGGACGACCTCTATCGAAAAAGATATCTTCGGCGGATTGTCGAGGAGACCGTCCAGGAGCTCCCGGAGCACCATAGGCTCGTCTTCCGACTGAGAGAGCTCGAGGGAAAGAGCTACGAAGAGATCGCTGACATCACCGGGGTGAATCTCGGGACGGTGAAGAGCCGCTTGCACCGGGCCCGGAACTCTTTCGCCCAGAGGATCGAGCCACTTCTGAATTAGAAGAGCGCCCTCCCTGACGGCGGCCCAACCAGGGCGCCGCGGACAGGGCTTTGATGTGAGGGACCTCGGACGCCCACGGCTTTCGAGGTCCTTTTCTTTTTATCGGCATGAACCGGTGCTAGTTTCAGGGACCGCGACTCCGACTCGGAGTTGGAGGTTCCGTCTCCCCAAAACGACAGCCTGTGCGACCGATGTTCGAGAATCTTCGAAACGCCTTCCGAGAAGCGATAGACAACTTCAATAAGGAACTGGGTCGGGACGAGGTGCCCGATGTCGTGGATGGCCTCCTCAGGCAAATGCACGAAGAGGTTACCGACACCAAAGCTCAGCTCTATACGCTGGAAGAGCAGATCAAAAGGGCCATCCAACTCTCGGAAATGGAGGAGAAGGAGGCGGCGACCTGTCGACGTCGAGAGGAGATGGCCCGAAAAATCGGGGATAACGAAACCGCCGACGTTGCCGCAGAGTACGCCGAGAAGCACGAACGACGCCGGGAAATCCAGGCGCAAAAGGCCCTCGCCCTCCGGGAAGAGTTGGAGCAAAAGCGAGGCGAGGTCGCGGACATGATGGTCAAGCTCAAAGAGGCCAAAGCCAAGCGGGAATCGCTGGCGGCCACCTCAGGGCGAGCCGAGGCCAGGAACGCCATTGGCGGAGCCGGGGATTTGTTCGACGAGCTGGACAGAATGGCAGAAAAGATCGATGGGATCGATCACCAGAGAGAGGCCGAGGAGGACCTGCTCGAGGAATTCGGTGACCTGGAAGCTTCGGGACCGCCCCCAGGGCCTTCCCCTGAAGAGATCGCCGAAGCCCGCCTCAAGGAGTTGAAGAGGGCGATGGGAGAGGAGTAGCCAACTCTCTTATAAACAGCAGTCCGGCGCATTCCCCGGCCAAGAAGAGGAGGGTCTCCCGGTCCCTTCCCTGAATCGCGACCTCCGGGTCTCCACCGAGAACCTGGAGGAACCAGCGACGACCTTCATGTTCACCCAATAAAACTGAAAGCTCCCCGTCCTCTCCAAAGGCCAGGAACGGCACATCCTCCCCCGCGAGTTCCCCCAGGGCCTCGACCGCTCCCTGCCTGCGAGCGGGGTCATGCCGAAGATCCAACGCAAACAGAACATCCATGCCGGGGGCCAGGTGGTCCGAGGGGGTGGAGACGATCCCTCCCCAATCCCCGCCCACCAGATGCAGAGCCCTCCAAACAGGGAGCGCCAATCTGGTGCGATGTCCAGTCCCACCCCAGACCGCGAACGCCCTGAGGTCCAGGTTGGGATCGGAGCCACCCAGATAACCGCGGATATCGATCACATGATCGTCCGTCACGGTTCCTCCTCTCCCTCCTACCGTAGGCTCCCCCGGGCCCCACCGTCAATGCGGAAGCCAGCCCCCACGGTGATCCCTACCCCATCCTACGGGCTGGTTCCCGGGCCCCAAACCGGATAGATTTCCGCCCGTTCCCCGACTGTGGACCCCACCAAATGGAATCCGATGGAAAACTGGATCGGAATAGGAATCTGGATTGTCATGGGCGGGCTCATCGGCTTGATCATGAGGACCTTGGTCAAGCGGCCGGAGGCCACCCCCGGTCACATGACCCTCATCGTGGTCTTGGGGGCGTTCGCCGGGGTGGTGGGTGGCATGCTCGGCGTTGGAATCTTCGCATTTGAGGATCCCCGGTCTTTGAGCCTGGGTGGGATGGCAGGAGCGGCACTCCTCTCTATCCTCTTTACCTACATCTATCGCTGGGGTGTGAAAAGCCTCATTTGACCTGACCGCAAAAGCACAAAAAAGACGACGACCCTTACGGGCCGCCGCCTTTTTTTCGTCCCCCCACGGAGGCACCCCGTGGAGTTGGGGAAGGAGAGGTGACCAGCCCCTCCTGTTCGGATTACGCGCCGAACACGCGATCCTACCAAACGAGTGAGTTCCCAACCCCTCACGTCCCCGCGTCTTGCGTTGGCTCACCCTGGTATGACGGCTCGAGAAACCGAATGGTTGCCTGCCGCCACCCACGTCGTCCCGATGGAGCACCGCCAAGGAGCCATCGTGCGACAATTCTCCATACGGACCGTCCAGGGGAATGTTTCAAGCCTTTATGACCCGGGGGGCGCTTGAGGAGCCTGAGGACCCTCGACTAGATTGGAACCCACATTGTCTTTCTTCACCCTGTGGGCATCTGCCCTAAGAGGACGATTACATGGCGGACGTGAATGATTACATCAACGGAGAGATGGCCCGGTTCAAAGACGAGTTGTTCGAGTTTTTGAGGATCCCGTCCGTCAGTGCCAGGAGCGAGCACGCTGGCGACATCAAGGAGGCGGCCAGCTGGGTGGCCGACCGCATGCGGGACGCCGGGTTGTCCGCATCGGTCATCGAGACCCCCGGACACCCTGTGGTTCTAGGGGAGTGGAAGGAGGCCGGCCCCGATGCGCCGACCCTTCTGATCTACGGTCACTACGACGTCCAGCCGCCGGAACCGCTCGACCTCTGGGTATCCCCCGCTTTTGAGCCCACGGTCCGGGACGGCAATCTTTTCGCCCGGGGGGCATCAGACGACAAGGGTCAGCTCTTTCTCCACATCAAAGCCCTCGAGGCCCAGTTGAAGGGTTCGGGTAACCTGCCCGTGAACGTGGTAGTGGTGGCGGAAGGGGAGGAAGAGGTGGGGTCCCCCAACCTGGTTCCTTTTGTGGAATCACATCGGGACCGACTCGCCTGCGACGCGGTGGTCATTTCCGACTCGTCCATGTTCGCTCAGGGCATTCCCTCTTTGCTCTTTTCTCTCCGCGGCTTGGCTTACTTCGAGATTCACGTCCAAGGACCGGCAGGGGATCTCCACTCGGGGTCCTACGGAGGAGCCGTGGTGAATCCAGGCAATGTCCTCGCACAGCTCCTGGATTCGTTAAAAAACTCAGACGGAAGCATCGCCATCCCCGGCTTTTATGACGACGTCATGGACTGGGATGAGAAGACTCGGGAGGCCATCCGGGGCCTGCCGTTCGACCAGGCCGAGTTCGAAGGCGAAGTCAGAGCTCCGGGACTGAACGGTGAGGCCGGGTTCAGTCTGCTGGAGCGTCTTTGGATTCGCCCCACCTGCGACGTGAACGGAATCCTTTGCGGGTACACCGGTGAAGGGGCAAAAACCGTCCTGCCGGCCAAAGCCATGGCGAAGGTGAGCTTCCGTTTGGTCCCGAACCAGGATCCCGAGCGTGTAGGTGAGTTACTGAAGGCCCATCTTGATCGAATCGTGCCACCGGAGGTGGAAGTGACCGTGGAGGAACTCCACGGAGGCCGCCCCTGGAAGGCCGAGCTGGAGGGTCCGTTTTTCGAGGCTGCCCGGAATGCCTTGGCCAAGGCATTTGGGACCGATCCGGTCCTGACAGGGGAAGGGGGTTCGATCCCCATCGTGGTGGACTTCCAGGAGATCCTGGAAGCGCCGGTCCTCCTGATGGGGTTCGCTCCTCCAGGAGCGAACATGCACGCGCCCAACGAGTGGATCCCTTTGGAGAACTTCGAGAACGGGATCCGGGCCGTGGCCCAGTTCTACGCGGAGCTCGGGGGCTAGAAGTCTTCGGCCGGTTTCAGACTAGCCGTCTTCCGGGACCATGGACCCGGCCCGGAGGAGGGCTCGAGCTTTGTTGAGGGTTTCCTCGTACTCCCGTCCGGGATCGGAATCGGCGACGATGCCGGCTCCTGCCTGCACAAAAGCCTGGGATCCGGTGATCAGCACCGTTCGGATGGTGATGGCCGTATCCATGTTCATCCCCCCGAAGCTGAAATAACCCACCGCCCCCGCGTAAGGCCCCCTTTTCACCGGCTCCAGCTCGTCGATGATCTCCATGGCCCTGATCTTCGGGGCCCCGGAAACGGTTCCGGCCGGAAAGGACGCCTTGAACACGTCCATGGCCGAGAGGTCCTTCCGAAGCTCGCCCTCAACCTGGCTGACGATATGCATCACGTGGGAGTACTTCTCCACGACCATGAGCTCCGGGACACGTACCGATCCGAACTCGGCCACCCGGCCCACATCGTTGCGCCCCAGGTCCACCAACATCCGGTGTTCGGCCAACTCCTTTTCGTCGGCCAGCATTTCCTCGGCCAGCAACCGGTCCTCTTCAGCAGTTCTTCCCCTGGGACGGGTCCCGGCGATGGGCCGCACCGTGACGGTCCCGTCTTCCACCCGGACCAGGACCTCCGGAGAGGTCCCGACCAGGTTCATCCCGTCCAGCTCCAGGAAGTAGAGGTAGGGGGACGGGTTGATAGTCCTGAGGACCCTGTACAGGTCGAAAGGCCTCCCTTTGAAGGGCATCCCTAACCGTTGGCTCAGGACCACTTGGAAGGCGTCGCCGGCCCCGATGAAGTCCCTAATCCGTTCGACGCCTTCCTTGAACGCCTCCTTTGAAACGCTGCTGGAAAAGGGCGGATCTTCTTCCGGTTCCGGTTTGAGCTCCAGGGCCGGGAGTCCGGGACCGGATTCCAGCTTGTTAATCAGCTCCTCGGCCCGGCGGCCGCCGTCCTCATACCGAGCCCAGACCTCAGCTTCAGACAGGCCGTCCTCCACGTCTACTGCTGCTACGGCCAACCCTCTTCCAAGGAGATTATCGATAACCAGAACCACGGAGGTAAAAAGGAACAGGCCGTCCGGGAGGGCCAAATCGTCGGGTGGCGGATCGGGAAGCGCTTCGATATGGCGCACGACGTCGTAACCGAAGAAACCCACCGCCCCGCCCCAGAAGCGCGGCAGTCCCGAGACCCGAGCCGGCTTCCGGGCCCGCAGTCGGCGATCGAGATCTCCCAGAGGATCATCGGTCTCCATCCCCTCCCACCCCCGCTCAGGCCGCCAAAGGCTTATCTTCCCATCCTTCAGGCGCCAAGCCTCACTGGGCTGGCTTCCCAAGAAGGAGTAACGGGCCCATTGTTCTCCCCCGACCACCGACTCCAGGAGGAAGCCGAAGGGTGGTCTGTATAGCTTTTCGTAGGCCGTAACGGCGGTATCGGTGTCGAAGAGGAACTCGCGCCATACGGGAACCACCCCCGCATCGCGAGCTAGGGTCAGGAACTCAGGGAAGGACGGAAACAGTCGCATGAATCGGAAGGTAGCGGGGTACGAGCCGCCTCATTTCAAAGGGGGAACCTCCTGGATGGAGCGAGACTGAATGTCCTCGGGCACCGATCATCCGTCAACCGCCATCTTGGCCGTGGACACCGGCGGGACCTTCACGGACCTCCTTCTTCTTGAATCTGGTGTCCTCACCACGCTGAAGGTGCCGTCCACCCCCAAAGACCCTGCCGATGCGGTCCTGGCAGGATCGGTCCAACTCCTCGGCGACGCCCGTGGACACCGCCTGCTGCACGGTTCCACGGTCGCTACCAACGGCCTCCTGGAAAGGAACGGCGCACGGGTGATCCTCGTCACCAATCGAGGCTTCGAGGACATCCTGGAGATCGGACGTCAGAACCGACCTCAGCTCTACGCTTTGGTGGGCCGCCGCCCTCCTCCCCTCGTTGCTCGGGGGGACCGCCTGGGCATCGGGGGACGTCTGGGGCCCGATGGCCAGGAGATCCAGCCGCTGGACACCGAGGAGTTGAAGGATCTGAAAACTCAGGTGCAGGGGGCGGATTCCTTGGCGGTCGTCCTCCTTCACTCCTACGCCAACCGGGACCACGAAGAGGCGGTGGCAGAGGCCCTCGAGGAGCTGGGGCTCCCCCTGTCCGTTTCCTCCCGCCTTTTGCCGGAGTACCGGGAATATGAGCGGACTTCCACTACGGTGGTGAACGCTTACGTCTCACCCCTCATGTCCACATACCTGGGGAGACTCGATCGGGAGAGCGGCGCCCGACCGGTGCATATCATGGCGTCAAACGGCGGAGCCGTACCGGTGGAGCGGGCCATTCGGGAGCCCGTCCATACGGTTCTCTCCGGCCCGGCCGGGGGGGTGGTGGGCGCCCTTGATTGGGCTCGGAGGGCCGGTTTCGATCAGATCGTCACCTTCGACATGGGGGGGACGTCCACTGACGTATCCCTTTGCCCCGGGCGGCCCCTTCATACCAGGGAGTTCGAGATCGCCGGTCAGCCGGTGGCCGTACCGGTGATCGATATCCATACCGTAGGAGCAGGGGGCGGATCTTTGGCGAGGGTGGATGCAGGTGGAGCCCTCCGCGTCGGGCCGGAGAGCGCCGGGGCGGACCCCGGCCCCATCGCCTACGGCCAGGGGGGCACGGAACTGACGGTCACGGACGCCCACGTCTGGCTCGGGCGCCTTCCCTCCGAGGCGTTCCTGGGTGGGGAGGGGGCACTGGACAGAGCCTCCATCGCCGGCCCTCTGGAAGGGCTCGCTGGGATGTTGGAAAAGACCCCGGAGGACGCGGCAGAGGGGATTCTCTCCGTGGCGAACACGGCAATGGAGCGTGCCCTCCGGGTGATCTCCGTGGAGCGGGGATTTGATCCGGCAGATTTTGTCATCGTCGCGTTCGGCGGGGCTGGGGCTCTTCACGTCGCCGAGCTAGCCGACCGCCTGGGGGTTGCCAGGGCCCTGGTGCCTCCGGATCCGGGACTCCTTTCGGCCTACGGGATGCTGGCAGCCCCTCCCAGACGGGAGGTTTCCCAGACTCTCCTGGCATCCTCCTCCGATCCCCACCAGGGATCCCGGATGGAGGACGCATGCGAGGCGTTGGAATCCCAAGCCATTCAAGAGATGGTGGACGAGGGGAACGATCCCGGAGCTCTAACCGTGCGGCACTGGGTCGACGCGCGCTACCGGGGCCAGAGCTTCGAGCTCCGGGTACCACGCCGCGACTGGGTCGAGGCGTTTCATCAGGCCCACGAAGAACGGTACGGATACTCACGCCCGAAAGCCCCTGTCGAGGCGGTGACCGTCAGGGCCGTGGCCGAAGCCCCTCCCTTGCCCCTCGACCCTTCCCCGTTACCCCGGGCTGAAGGCAACCCTCCGTTGGAGACGAGCACCGCATACTGCGACGGGAACGAGATCGAGGTGCGGAGAGTATGGCGTAAGGACCTTCAGAGCGGACACACTCTCGAAGGCCCCGTTATCGTGTTGGAGTACTCTTCCACCACCTGGCTCCCGCCCGGCTGGATGCTGGAAGTGGACACCTGGGGAAGCCTTCTGCTTACGAAGGAGTAAAGCATGGCGGAGACCGCCGCCGACATCGGCGATCAGAGTGCGGTGAAACCACCTTACCTATGGGCCCTAGCGGCGACCGGCCTGGTGGCCCTGCTCTATATCGTTACCCTGGCCCCCACAACGGCCTTTTGGGACACGAGCGAGTACATCGCCACGGCCCATATCTTGGGGATCCCTCATCCGCCTGGTAATCCTCTGTTTGTGGTACTGGGCCGGGCCTGGGACATCCTTCTGACGCCGCTGGGGCTCTCGGTGGCGGTGAAGATCAACCTTTTTTCCGCCACCATGGGCGCCCTGGCCCACGGATTCTGGTTCTTGGTGATCCACCACATCCTGCGGTATTTCACGGACGACCGCCGGTTCCAGTTGGTGGGAGCCTTTGTCGCGGTCCTGGTCAGCGCCACGGCATTCACTGTCTGGAACCAGTCCAACGTCAACGAGAAGGTCTATACGGTTTCCCTTTTCACCATCGCCCTCCTTTCCTGGCTGGCCTTCCACTGGCGGGAGAATCTGGGGAAGGGGAAAGACGACAACCTCCTCATCTTGATGGTGTTCATCCTGGCCCTTTCGGTGGGCAACCATCTCATGGCATTCCTGGCGGCGCCGGCGCTGGGTCTCTTCATTTTGCTTGTTCACCCTAAGACCCTGCTGAACTGGAAGCTCTACATCGCCGCCGTGGTGGCCACCTTTCTGGGTTTGTCGATCCACCTGTTCCTGCCACTCAGAGCTGGACTGGGCCCGGTCATCAACGAGGCATCGCCAACCTGTGAATCCCTTACGGGGGCCCTCACCAGCCTGCTGACTTGGGGGCTGGTTGGGTGCGAGAATCTCTCCGACGCCCTGAGCCGAAAGCAGTATGTAAAACCAAGTGTCTGGGATAGGCTCGCCCCGTTCCACCTACAGCTCACGAACTACGTCCAGTACTTCGACTGGCAGTGGGCCCGGACAATCCAGGGGACACAGGTGCTGTTCTCCTTCGCCCGACTGCCCTTCACGCTCCTTTTCACCGGTTTGGGCGTTTACGGAGCTCTGGAGCACTACCGCAAGGACCGCTTCAGTTGGTGGTATCTCCTGACCTTATTCGGGACCCTTTCCCTGGCGCTGATCTTCTACCTGAACTTCAAGTACGGGTACTCCATCCAGGACCCCTTGGGCGACCTCTCCGCCCACGAGGTGAGAGAGCGGGACTACTTCTTCATCGTCAGCTTCTCCCTCTGGGGTCTTTGGGCCGGAGTAGGGATCGCGACTCTCTGGAGACGTCTGGGGAAGGGAGTCGCGGAAGGTATGCGGAAAGCCAGTCCAGTCCTTTTGGTCGCGGCCGTACCGCTGGTGCTGAACTGGCCTTGGGCCAGCCGAGCCGAGGACTACTCCGCCCGGGACTGGGCTTACAACCTCCTCATGAGTGTCGAGCCCCACGGTGTGCTCTTCACCAACGGCGACAATGACACCTTCCCCCTCTGGTACCTCCAGGAGGTGGAAGGAATCAGGCAGGACGTAATGGTCATCGTCACGTCATACCTGAACATCGACTGGTATGCCTTCCAGCTCCGTGGTCTGACGACCCCTTGTCCGGAGGGAGTGGATCCGCTGGCCGATCGAACCAGGATCATCTGCCAGAGGCCCTATACCGCTCAGAGATCTCCCGGAGCCGAATACGTGGGACCCGAGGGAGCCGATGCCGTTCGAAATGCCGGGAAGGTGCCTTTGATCATGGACGGTCCGGTCCGCCTTCCGACCCGGTCGATCCTGGAGTTGGATGACGTCACCATCCAACAGACCTCCCAAACACTCCTGCCACTGATGGAGGACCAGACGGTTCAATTGGGGCCCGGCATCGCCGCCCGGATCCCGGGAGGATCATACATCGAGCCCTGGCAGCGGTTCGCCCTCGCCATCGTCAGCGCTTCCCTCGGTGACCGACCCGTTTATTTCGCATCCAGCGGGAACGCGGCTGCTTACTTGGGTCTGACCCCCTACCTCATCCGACAGGGGCTGGCCTTCAAGCTCAACGAGACCATCCCCGATCCGGCAATTCAGGAAAACGTGACCGAGCTGCCCCAGACCCCCTTTACCGGCGTGACCGGGACCTTCCTCGACCACCAACGAACGGACGTGTTGTCCACGGAAGTATTCATCCACCGGACCGGGCTTCCGGACGAGTGGCCCCGATGGCCGTGGAGGGCCGTCATGGGGATCCCGAGTTACTACTCATGGATTCACTATGCTCTCTACGAGTGGGCCTTGTTGGAGGGCGACCAGGAGAAGGCCGAATATGAATTGGGTAGAGCGGAGGCCTGGGGAAGGCTGAGATTACCGAACCCGTAAGAGCCCAACGCCAGCAGGAAGAGATTTTAGGAAGACCCGGCCCTTTTCCGGGTGCTCGCGAAAATCATAAAGCCCATCGAAGAACTCGGGGGCGCGTTCCACTACGGGTCCCCGGGTCAGAAGAAGGACCTGCGGAATCCTGGATAGGACCCTTCTCAACAGGCTCAGTGCCCGCAATTGATCCTCCGCACCCATGCGGTCGAAGGGATCCCCTAGAACGAAGGACCCGATGGGATTCCAATCCTCCGCGAGAAGCTCAACCAGGGCCATCCGGAGAGCCACCAGAGCGGCCGCCCGATCCTCGTCGGCCTCGACACCAGCCGACCCTCCCCCATTTACCAGCTGGACAACTCTGTCCTCGTTTTCTCCCCCCAGCCCAAGGATTCGACCACCAGTGAGGCGGTTCAATCGCCGGCCGGCACGGTTGAGTAGCCGGGTCCGGCACTCCGCTTCGATCTCTCCCTGGAGGCTGCGGGTCAGGTCGTGAAGATGCCGGGCAAGTGGGGGGGTTTCCGGGATTTCGCCGGGATCGTCCTTGAAGGCGGCCAGTTCCTCCTCCGTGGCACCCGAAGCGTTCGCTTCCTCCAGGAAGAGATCCAGGCGATCCTTTACCTCCCTTTCTCGGTGTCTCAGCTCATCCAACTCCCGGAGGGCCGACCGAGCCCGCTCCAGGCGTTCAGTGCAATCCTCGAACCTGGCGTTGAGAAGGTGGGATTGGCTCTCCAGATCAATGAGCCCCTGGGGCTTCTCTTCCAGCTGTTCCCATCGCCGCCGCCACCATTGGCCGTCCTGGACCAGGGCCTCCCACTCGTCTTGGAGCTCCTCCAGGACTTCCTGGGAGTGTTCCGCCAAGAGCCGGCCGCATGTGGGGCAGGGGCTATCCGGCCCCAGAGCCTCCAGTTTCCGTATCCGGTCTCGTAGCTCACGCCCCCGGTCACGGTAGGCCTGAAGATGCGTCTCCGCGTCCTGCCGCTCCCGGTGCCACTCCATCGTCTCAGCGCCGAGATCCCCACCGGTCTCGGCAATGTCGCCCCTGAGGTCCATCAACTCGGTCTCCAACTCCGACACCAGGTTCGGCACGTCGTCCAGCGCCCGGAGTTGAGCTTTCAGATCCGCCAACTCGGACTCGAGCATGAGCCGCCCGTAGTCCCGAGCTGAGAGGTCGCCCAGGTCCCTGTCTCGCTTCAACCCGGGGTACCGCTCCGAAAGCACGTCGATAAGACCGGTGAGCTCCTGGACTCCCCGAGCCGCAGCGAGAAGAGTCTCTCCTCCGTCCAACACCGCCTCCGGGGAGTCTCCTCCGATCCCGCACCAAGCCATGGCCATTCCTTCTGCCGGCAGGCCCCACTGCTGGGACGAGTCCCCACGACCGTCTACACGGGTCTCTCGGGCTGCCCGGCCAGTCCTTCGCCAGAAGCTCGCTTCCCGGATTCCCCCCAGGCGAAGGGCGATGGCAGCTTTCTCCTCCTCATCTCCCGCGGGACTCCCTGGAAGGTCGGGAAGAATCCCCACTCCCCACAGGAGAGTGTGCGCAAAAGCCTGCAGAGTCCTTCCATCCCCACCCATCCACCCCAGTAGCCCTTCCTTCGCCTCCATGCTGACCTCGCCGAGAAAGGGGAGATCCGACCCGTGGAACTCCTGGATGAGGAGCTCCTCCTCCAGCCCTCCGGCATCGATGGAAGGAGCGGACCCTTCGGTAAACTCCTCGAGCATGACCCCCAGCCCCTCCACCTCTCCCTCCATCTCCTTCACCCTGTCCCTCAGGACTCTCAGAGCGAAACCACGATCCCGGGTCACGAGTGGAAGGGGATTGTTGTCTGCCAGGTTCTGAAAATCGTCCACCTCGATGGCAAGATGAAGGGCCTGTTCCCTCAGCTCCGCGAAGAGCCCCTGGTCTTCCCGCTTTACCTCCTCGGGAGACAATCCCTCGATACGCAGACGAACGATCTTGCCATCGATTCCTCCAGGGACCTCCCCCAGAACTTCACGGACCTTACCCGGCAGCTTTTCCGACTCTCCCTGGGGGACCCTGATGGGGGCCAAGGCAACCACGGCCCGCCCTGGGATAGGATGGAACCGGGAGGTGCCCGACTCGAGATCGAAGGAGAGGAATCCTTTCTCCTGCGCGGCCTCTCGCCACGGCTCGGGGCCCACCCGCTCCAGGGACCCGGGATAAAAAACCCTTGGCGCCACCTGCTGGTGCTGGTGCAGATATCCCAGAGCCACGTAGTCCCAGGGCTCGGGGTCCAAGGAGAGACCCGGTCCCGCCCCCGTGGCAACGCCGGCGTAGGCCAAGAGTAGATTCCACTTCGCTTCCGGGTGTGTTCTCAGCTCGGGGTACGGGCGCCTGACCACCGCGCTATGGGGAACCAGGAACAGGTGGGTTTGAAGGTCCCGGAGGAACACGGAACGAGCCCGCCCGGTCACCGCCTCTACGTTCGGGAACGGGTCCAGGGCGGCCAAGGCTCCGGGATCCGTCATAGGCCTGGGCGTATCCCGGGCTCCTGCCACCATGAAGATCTGGGTCGATGGTATGACACTCCGGAGAGCCTCGAGCCCCTGGGCCAACGCCACCAGAGCACCGGGGGGAGGATCGGGCCGATCGAAGATGTCGCCCACCAACAGGACCAGGTCCGGTTTCAGCTTGATGACTTCCCGGACCGCCCGTTGAAATGCTTCGGACACGTCCCGCTCTCGAACGTTTTTTCCACGCTCCGCCCTCTCATAGGCCCGGTGGCCCAGGTGCAGGTCGGAGAAGTGGACGAGAAGCATGGGCTCACGCCCCTCCCCTCGGGAGGAGGGAATAGCCGCCGAAAGCGGTGGGCCAGAGTGGCTTGTCCGCCAAGGAGAGGAGAACGATGAACTGGGGCTCTTCGTCCGACAGCTGAAGAAACTCCTCCTTGTCCTCCCCCCCGTCGCTTTGATAGACGGAGACGGTCTCGAACCAGTCCCTCGCCTTCGCAGCCAGGTGGTCCACACCCTCCTCGATCTTGGCCCCTGCCCTCGCCATCCCCAGGCCGAGCCCCCCCAGAATCAGCATGCCTCCGGGCTCGAGAGTGTCTTTCAGCACACGAAAGTCGGCATCTTTGAGGGCGGGGATGCCAGCCCGGCCGGGGAGCGCCGCGCAATCCAGCACGCCCATGGAAAAACGATGGGCATCCTCCTCGATCGCATCCAGCGGGTCACCGTGGACGACATCCAGATGGTCCCACCCGTCCCAGGAACAGAAGTGGGCACGGGCCAGGCCGACCAGCTCGAGTTTCCCTTCCACGACTCTGATCCGGGCATGGGGAAAACGCTGGGAGAGGTGGCGAGCCATCGTACCGCTTCCTCCGCCCAGGCACACGCAGGACTCCGGTTGGTATCGGCCTTCGGTGAGAACGGTGAGGACCGCCGCCTCCCACCCCCGCCCCGGTTCCCCCTCTGGGCCCTCCGCGCCTCTGATGGCATCCCCTTCCAGG
>JABDNZ010000557.1 GCA_013043565.1 Gemmatimonadota bacterium
TCAGCGAGGACTTCGCCGGTGTCCCCGTCGACCGCCAAGTGGAGTTTCCGCCAGACCCTTCTCTTTGGCGGCTTTCGCAGGTGGCCGACGTGAATCCTGAGACCGGTGGAATCGATGAGCAGGTGGATCGGCCGATCTGTGGCGAGCCTGCGGAAGCTGATGTCACCGAGCTTCTTCAGTCGCCGGGCCAGTGTCGTGTGATCTGGGATGGGAAGCTCTACCTCGAGTAGTCCAGCTAGGAAACACAGGAAGCCTTCGGTCTGGCGGAGGGGGAGGTGGAAGACCATTCGGATCGTGAGGGCAACCTCGATGGCCAGGTCCGAGTAAGTGCGCTGTCCGCCCGGCCTGCCAGAGGCCGGAGCACGCCACGCCCCCAGTGCAGTGCCGGAGAGCCACACGGTGAGGGCACCGCGCTTCCGGAGCCCGGCTTCATAATCAGCCCAGTTCCGTACCCAATACCGGGACTTGGCGTACTTGTACTGGCTGCGCTTGGGATACCTCATCAGTGGCGGCTCCGGTAGGGGATGACTTCACCCTATCATTACGCCAAGCCCGGAGCCATGCACCAACGCCACAACTCGCCGATCATGGTTGTCCTGCGACGTTCAACACCCTCAAATCCTTTGCCAATTCAAACATCAGATAACCTTCAGAGGTTGCCGGCGCTGCCTCCGTGCCGCGATCTCCGGAGCGAACGACGTGAGCGAAGGCGGCAACCTTTCTGCTATAGGGTGTCGGCTGCTCGAAAGTTCGCCGACTCCCATCCTCATTGGCATTGCCCCTCCTACGCCCCCGAAAGTGAAAACGCGTCGTTCCTCAGCCGAGAGGGAAAGCCAATCCGAGCGTGATTGAGAAGGCCCGGTTCTTTACCGAGTCTCCTCCCTCTCCGATCGACCTCAACCCGATCGTATAAAGTGAACCCCCCACAAGGGCGATTCCGTCTGAGAGCGCGACCTTCACGGAAAGGCCACCCATCGCCCCGAAGTCCATGGTCCGATAATCGAATCCGGCTCCGTCGCAATCCAGCTTCAAAGGACTGCCGGAAACTTCGGTTTCCCACTTACAGGAGGTCTTCAAGGAAATGGTTGGGCCAAACATGACCTGGGGAGAAACCCTGCTTCCTGTGGCCAGATCGACCCTCAAAAGGATGGGAATCTCCAGATACCCTATCGGGTTCTTCCAATCCAAGGTACCGAGTTCGGTTTCCGCGGTTAGATCAGCACCTTTCTCGCCATAACCCACACCAATCTGGAGCCCAACCTTCTCAGATACCGAGAGATCAAGGTACGCACCGATATTCACCCCCTCTCGGTATTCATAAGAGGTGTCGATCGGCCCCCCTCCGAAGGTCGCGACGTTAATACCGGCTCTGAATCCAAGGGAAGCTTGGGCGCCGAGGCGCACCGGAGGGCATAGCAGGAGAAGGAATGCAATTGCCATCGAAAGAAAGGACGCCTGCTTCATCGATCCTCCTCCTCTAAGGGGGGGCCGGTGGAGTCCGTGTCTCCGCCCGGCGCTTCAAGACAGATTCAGTCCTGCCGATGCCCTATAACTCCCCCATATCCGGCCGACCGGACGTGAGGGAGGGCCTTCCACTGCTTTCGCACTGCGGCCGGAGATCCCAGGGACCATCGCTCACCGGTATCGGGTTCGTACGAGGGATCTCGGCAGATCCTCGCACGGTGCCGGAAAGGCAGATACAGCCTTGCCCTCATTCATGAAGGAAAGGTGGTCGTGAACCACCCACTCCGCACGCCCCTCCAATTTCCCTCGGGATCGGCCCAGTCGCAGCACGAGGCGGCCAATAGCGCTCGGAAAGTTTATGTCGATGGAATCCCCGGGGATCATCCTGATCGAATCCCACTGACTGATAGGGGAGTTCTTGAAACCCGTGGTCCTTCTCAACCAACCGGAGGGTAGCCCATCCCATATCGTCCAGGAAGGATGATACTCTTGATCGGTGGGGTAGACGATCCATTGGTCATAGGATGAATAGGCCAAACGGATTACGGGCGGGATCTCATACCCGAGGGAATCCCCATATGATTCGGGCAACTCAGTCTCTAACCGAAAACAGCCCAGGAGTTCTGGATCAGGTCTTGGGAGAGGCGGGAAGCACCCGCAGGCGAAAAACAGCAGGCAAATCAAAGACCCGACTGTCCTCATGCGTGTCGTCCCCGTACCCAGGTCCGGGCCTTAGAAGAACATCATCATGGGGACTCCGCCTCCGCCCCCGCCCAGCCGTGGGTTGACGATATTGTTGAAGATCGATCCGAACGAATAACTCAAGCTGATTGATGTAGAGTAGGTATAATCGGTCTGCAATTGTCGCCGAGCCAAGAGGATCTCCTCCACCGTATCCCCCGCATCCGCAGCAACCGTAATCAGATCTTTGATTCGGGAAACGTCCCCCATAACGCTCAGGGTCAGCCCCCGTCCCAACCGGAAGCTCACACCAGTAAAAAAGGCGATGTGGTGAAGGTCGATATCGTCCAAGTGATGGGCACCCTCAGCCGCGGCAAAGGCACTGCCCCAGGGTCGCTGAAAGTTCAAGCTGGCGCCAAGGCTCTGAGTAAAGAAGCTCTCATGATTCTTGAAGAAGACCGTTTGCTCGCGGTAGTCGTTGTAGACCCCTCCTAGAGAGTACTGAAACGTGAGACTCCGCGGCGTTGGTGCATGGCTCCGGCCCTGATCGCATCTTTAGGGCTCCAGAACCTCAACCCGGAACCATCCCCGATGCGATACCCGAAGCGCAGCCAGTATAAGTACGCGAAGTCCCGAAATCGGATTCGCAATTGGCCTGAGTATGAGGCCGGTCCACGGAATCGTGGTGACCTGACCATCTGGCTCTCTCGACCCACCCTCGATGGCTGGCGAGCTCCGGCCGCCGGGAAACCAGTGACTCGCTAGCGAGCTGGGTGTTTGAAGCGGATCACAGGGCCGAGTGGCCCAACACCACCGGGATGGGGCTCACATGTGCGAGAACGCCAGCATCACGCTCGGGCGGCAGGAGTGGTACGCCAGCTCAGGCTACAGCAGGAAGAGCCTGGTAGAGAACGCCGTATTTCGATACAAGAGCATCCTGGGTCAGCGCATGAGAAGCCGATCCCTCGGGGAACAACGGGTCGAGGTCACCCTCGCCTGCAAGATCCTCAACACGATGACCAGCCCCGGGATGCCCGACGGTGTCAGGGCGGAGTAGGAACGGCCGGGGGACAGGAGGAATCCGTTTTCAGCTCCGGGCCCTGCACCTCCGCCCCCAGGCCTCAGCTCAGAAGCTCCATCTGATCCACGGCCTCCGACCCGGACTCGGGATCTTCCTCCCCGCCTAGCTCGGGGGCCGGAACCTTCGCCCTCTTTCCCGACGCCCTGGTGACCTCGACGACCCTATCCCCGGGAGGGAGGGCGACCAACTTCCGCCCTTTGCTTCGGCGATGTTGTTCGGGAATGCCGTCCACTGGAACGCGGAAGACCTTCCCGCCTGCGGAAACCACCATGACGTCCTCTCCCTCCACCACTTCCAACGCCGATACCAGCTTTCCGGCGGCGGCACCGCCCGGCAGAACCATGGTTCCGAGGCCACCCCGGTTCTGGAGGGGGAATTCATCCACCCGTGTGCGCCTGCCCATCCCGTCCTCGGTGATGGTCAGAACCTGGGCTTCCCTCCGGACCAAGAGCATCCCCACCACGCGATCATCACCCTTGAGGCCCATACCTTTCATCCCCTGAGCCGTTCGCCCAAGGATGGAAATCTGGTCTTCCGGGAACCGGATGGCCCGGCCGCCCTTGGAGAGAACCATGACCTCTGCTTTCCCATCGGAAAGGGCAACGTGGAAGATCTCATCTCCCGAGCGGATCCCGGAAGCAATGATCCCGCCGGCCCTGGGGTTGGAAAACTCGGCGAGGCTCGTCCGCTTCATCAAACCCTTTCCGGTCAGGAAGACGAGTGTGCGGTTCACCTCCAGATCCTCCACCGGAAGAACCGATACGATCGGATCATTTCGCCCAGCCCTCACCAGGGCATAAAGGGATTGGCCACGAGAGGCACGACTCCCCTCGGGCACGTCCAAAACAGGCAGGAAGAAGACATGCCCCGCCTTGGTGAAGACCAGAATCCAGCCCTGGGTCCGGGCCACAAAAACCCGCTCGAGATAATCACCCTCGAACCGATCCATTCCAGCGAGAGCTTTCCCGCTCGTGACCCGGCGCCGGTACAGATGCATCGGGATTCGCTTCACGAATCCTTCGTGGCTGACAGTAACGACCACGTCCTCATCGGCCATGGAGCTTTCCACCACGGCCTCTTCTTCTTCTCCGTCCCCGAGAAGCACGGTTCGCCGTCCGTCCCCGAACTGGTCCACCACTTCTTCCAGCTCTTCCATGAGAACATCCAGCTGACGACCCTCGCTCTTCAGGATCGACTTGAGTTCTCTGATGTGTCCCTGAAGGACCTTCAGACGTGCCATCAGTTCCTTGTGTTCCAAAGCCGTGAGCTTCCCCAACCGCATATTCAGGATGGCTTCGGCCTGGACCTCGCTGAGACCCAGTTTGTTCTGAAGGCTGTGGGACGCGGTGGGGCGGTCCTTGGACTTCCGGATGATGGCGATGACTTCATCGATCTGGTCCAGAGCCGCCAGCAGTCCCTCCGTGACATGCCGCTCGGCCTCTGCCTTCTCCAGGTCGAATCGGGACCGCCGCCGGATCACCTCCAGCCGGTGATCTCGGTAATGCTCGAGAATCTCCTTTACGTTGAACTCTCGGGGTTGGCCGTGGTCCAAAGCTAAAAGGTGAGCTCCGAAAGTCGCCTGGAGGTTGGTCCGCTTAAGGAGGGTTTGGAGCATTCTTTTGGCGTTTGATCCTCGCTTCAGCTCCACTACCAAACGCATCCCGTCCCGATCGGATTCGTCCCTCAACTCCGAGACCTCGTCGATCTTTCCCTTCCGTGCGAGACTCGCTATCTGCTCGATGATCTTGGCTTTCGAGACACCATACGGGAGTTCGGTCACAACCAACTGCTGCTTCCCACCCCTCAAGGCTTCTTTGACCACCCGGCCCCGCATGACCAGACGGCCCCGTCCCGTCCGGTACATTTCCTCGATCCCCCCTCGCCCGACGATAAATCCGCCCGTGGGGAAATCGGGCCCTGGCAGGACCCGCATCAGGTCCCCTATGGTGCACTCGGGATCGTTCACCAGGATCCTCACCGCCTCCCCTACTTCCCGAAGGTTGTGGGGGGGAACGTTGGTGCTCATCCCCACGGCGATCCCGGCACTTCCATTCAAAAGGAAATTGGGAAGTCGGCCCGGGAGAACCTCCGGCTCCTCCAGCCGGTCATCAAAATTCGGCGTCCACTCAACCGTCCCCTTCCCGATGTCCTTGAGAAGGTCCGCGGCAGGAGCGGCAAGGCGTGCCTCGGTATACCGATAGGCCGCCGCCGCATCGCCGTCGATGGATCCGAAGTTGCCTTGACCGTCTACCAGTGGATACCGAAGGGAAAAATCCTGGACCATCCGGACCAACGCGTCATACACGGCGCTATCGCCATGGGGGTGGTACTTACCCAACACGTCACCCACAACGGTCGCGCACTTTTTGTAGGGCCGATCCGGGGACAACCCCAGCTCGTGCATGGCAAACAAGATGCGCCGGTGGACCGGTTTCAATCCGTCTCGGACATCGGGCAGAGCCCTCTGGACAATCACGCTCATGGAGTAGTCCAGGAAGGACTCCTTCATCTCCTCCTCGATGAGGCGGGAGAGGATCCTCTCTCTTTTCTCGGCCGTGGCCATTCCTTCACTTCGCTCGTCTCAGGGTACGTATCGCCCCGGTATTCGAGTGATACCGAGATCCGTCTGGGGGTGGGCTCAACCTCCCAGAATCAGCGAAGGCTGGCAAGCCCGGGATGAGACGGTCGCGGACCGAGAGGGAAAAAACCGCCGGCCCCCTTCGGGACTGGCGGTTCGATTTCACACCTCAATCGCCAACCCGAAGGCGGCGGATGTCTTCCGGTCTACCCTCCCTGGCCGGATTCCTGAGCCAGGAGTTCAAGCACCTGGTTTCTGACATGTTCGGGACAGGCCTCTTCCTCGGCAGACCGGTGGAGCAGCTCCTTGAAGCTCTCCTCCAACTTCAGGTGGGGGTAGCACCTCTTACACATGGAGAAGTGTTGTGCCACTTCCTCATGTGAGACGTCATTCAGCTCCCCGTCGAGGTATTCCTGGACCTTCGCCATGGCCTCCATACAGGCGATGGGCTGGGCCTCGCCGGAGGGTTTTCCGTTCCCGCCGCCCTGCCTGGTCGACCCCTGGGAACTCCCCAGAAGGCGTCGCAAGCGGTCGAAAAAAGTCATTTCAAATCCTCAAATCTCTTCGGGAGCACCTTCAATGTACCCCATTGAGACTGCGTAATCGTACAGAGCGCTCTGCAGGATTCGGCGCCCTCTGAAGAGACGGCTTTTTACCGTCCCGACCGGCACTTCCGTCATCTCGGCGATCTCCTGGTAGGAGAATCCCTCCAGGTCCGAGAGGAGCACCGCCGTCCGATAGTCTTCCGGCAACTCCCGGATGTGTTCCAGGACCACTTCGTCCACGATGGCATCGAAGAAGTCCCCCTCCGGATCCGCCTTCACGGCCTTCACCCAAACGGGGTTCACGACTTCGAACGGACCAGAGCTCCGATCCACGTTTTCGGACACGATTTCATCGTGCCGTTGGCCCCGCTCCCTCTGCCGAAGGAACACGTTCCTGCAGATAGTAAACAACCAACTCTTGCATTGGGTTCCCGGCGTGTATTTGTCCCACGACCGGAAGGCCCGCAAGAAGGTTTCCTGGACAAGGTCCTCGGCCTGGTCTCTAGATCCGGAAAGGCGAAGGGCAAACCGGAAAACAGCATCCATTTGAGGCAAAGCCTCCTCATGGAAGTCAGCCCTTCCGGCGCTCTGACCTTCGGGTTCCGTCACGTGAGATTCTCCAAGGCTTCCTGAAGCTCTTCGGCCAGGCCACTGTGGCCTCTGCCGTTGGCGATCTCGATCCCACGGGAGTACGCCTCCCGGGCCTCCTCCGCCTCACCCAGGTCGGCAAGGGCCGCTCCCAAGCGACCCCATCCATTCCCTTCGTCCTCTTCACGATCCAGATAGGCCCGGAGAGCGTCCGCTCCTTCCCGAGTGTCCCCGCGATTCAGGAGCTCCACCGCCAGCCCGAACTGGAGGCGCGAATCGTCGGGCCTTTCCGCGGCCATCCGACGAAGACTCACCAGGCGGTCAAGTTTCTCGGGCATTCCCTTTCACCTTTGGAGTTTGCTAGTCGGGGAATCTGAACGTGGCCGCCACCGCCGGCGTGACGGGAGCCCCCGTCACGACTTCTATGAGCGCTTCCATCTCTTGTCCCAACTCAGTCGCCCGGTTCAGGACCACCATCGCATGGGCATAGTGGAAATACGAGGAAACGGACGACTCGTCTGCGGGGTGGGTAGTCAGCACCGAAGCGTCCATCTCCTCCTTCAGGCGGGAGACGATAGCCGAGAGGCCCATCAACACCCGACGCTGTTCTGCGAGGGTCTCCACGGACAGGTCGCCATGGAGACGGGGAAACAGCGCTTCGACCTCTTCAAAACCTTCAGGGGGTGCCACAACGGCCGAGTGGTCCTCTGGCCTTTCGGCCAGGAGGCCATTGGCGCCCCTGCGCAGGGCGCCCAGCTCTTCAAAGTTGCAGTGGAGTATCATGTTACTTCTCCCTGAAGGTCCCCTACCCTCCCTACCAGCTCGGGCCCGATTAGTTTCAGGCCGCCGATGAACCGGGAGGAATCGGTGGCCTCCGCGTCCCCTTCTCAAGAATACGTACGTCCTCCCCCACCCGAAACCTACCGTCCCCTTCGAAGACCGCGTTTTGTCCGAAGTAAACCTTCCCCTGCCACTCCCTGAAGGTCGCAAGACCACGCAGAGGCTCCTGGCCCGTCTCTGCCGTGCCCTGGTTCACCGTAGTCACCCGACATCGGGCGCATGGCTTAACGAGGCGAAGGGTGATCCCGCCCGTTTCCAGAACCCGCCACTCGTCTTCGTCCCAGGGTTCGCCCCCCTCGACCACCAGGTTGGGACGATACCTGAGCATTTCGGTGTCCTGGGGGAGAACGCGGTTCAAGTCCCGAAGGGATTCCACCGTGGTGAGATGCAGAGGATATCCGTCGGCCAAACTCACCCTGTGACCCGGCGCCCACTCCCGGTCGCAGGGGCGGCAGGTCTCGGACGGTAGAAACACCAGGCGGCAGGGCTCCCCCAGGAGGTCAGAAAACCAACGGTCGGCTTCGTCGTCACCCACAGAGGCCCGAAACCGGTCCTTGTGTACCTGTACCTCCATCCATGAAGCAGTAGGAAGGGGAGAGATCGTGAAGACCCCCATCCCCGGAGCCGACAGAGAGAAACTCCCTCCTCCGTCACCACCGTGAGCTGGTGAGGTCCTGACCAGGCATAGTCGCGGATGGGTCCTCTGCGAAATGAAGGCACCATCGGGTCGGGCCAGCATCCATCGCCGATCTCCCGAAATGCCTGTTTCGTCCAGTCCGGACTCCCGGAGATCAAAGCCTGCTGCACCCTTGAGGGGGTACACCAGGATACGGGTCAGACGAAGACGGGGAATCCCTTTGATGGCGACAGGGAACCTCTCAAGCCTCGGCCGAGGGTCCCTGGGGCGTAGCATCGTGGAGGAACAACGGCACCCCGACCTGGTGCTCCCCGTCCACGGAGACGTCGAAGGAGTACCGCCCGGCTTTCTGGAACACCAGGCGCTCCATGTTGACGACCTGGGGAACCCGAACCCGCCCCCCTGTGGCCGGGGGGCCCAAGCCTACTTTGATCTCCCCGTTCAGGCGGACGATCTCGGCTCCGTCCGGATCCCGTAACACGATCTCCACCGAATGATCCCCCGCCTCGTTCATGGAAGCGCCAAAACGCAGGACCAGGGAGACATGCGGATGTTGGGCTGGGAACCCCCCGACTGAGATGCGGTCGAAAACCCCCAGGATATTGAGTTTTCCCGCAGCATCGACGGTAGCGGCGTCGGCGAGGAGGGCTAGATCTATTTCCATCGATGTCACTCTTTCACGAGGGCCTCACCGAGCAGGATCCCGGCGATCATATCCAGAATGGCATGTGCGATGATCGCCGGCCAGAGGACCCCCGATAGGATGAAGGACGCGGCCAGCACGAAGCCGAGGGTCGCGGTCCGGACTATTCCCAACCACCCCTGGTACCCGTGGAGCAAGCCGAACAAAACCGACGAAAGGATGGCGGCTCCCCACGACCACCCGAATACGGCGGTCAACGCAGGAATCAGGAACCCACGGTAAGCGAGTTCCTCCCCCACCCCCGCGGCCAGGGAGAGGATGAAGAACACTCCCTTTTCTCCCCGGGTTTTGGGGAGGAGTTCCCGGAGCAGGGGGCTTTCCGATGACCCCGTGGCCCTCCTGACAAGGAGGAAAAACCCGAGGAGTCCCATGGCCGCGGCCGTCAACGCCAATACCCAGAGCCCGAGGGAAACCCACTCCATGGAACGAAGGCCCATGGATTCGAGACCAAATGCTCCGGCGCCAACCGCTAAGCCGAAGCCACCGATCAGAAGAATCACCACCGCCGACGACAGATAGACCGGGATACGAGGAAGAGGGGTCTCGTCGGTCACAAGGGGAAGTTGTGCGAGAGCCAGAGCGGGGAGAAGCTCCAAAAGGAAAGCCAGGTAGAAGGCCCCAAAGAAGCCCAAGGACGTCGAGACCCAGAGGAGAACCGCTAGAACCGGGAAGAAGATGAGAGAACCCTTCACTATCCTGGTCACCACTGGCGGAACTTCGCTCATCCGAGTCCTCCCTTCCTCCAAACACGCCTCCCGATCCGGACGACCTCCTCAAGGGTCTCCTGCACGTCACTCCACAAAGAACGGTAATTCAGAATCGAGAGTCGGAGCGAGAACTCACCACGGAGGCGGGTCGAGGACATCATGGCGAACCCCGATTCCACGATCTCATCCTGAATCCCCCGGTTCACCTCCTCTAGATCTTCAGGAAGCATGTCAGCCCCCGATATCCTGAACCGAAAGCAAACGATCCCTAGAGATGACGGTCCCATCATCTCGAGGTGGGTGGACTCCTGAATGAACCGCTCAGCTGCTCTGGCATGTTGGATGCCGGTCCCGATGGCCTCCCGAAACGCCTCCAAGCCCAGAGTCTGAATGGACATCCAGATCTTCAGTGCCCGGAAGCCCCTGGTGAGCTGGATCCCTCTGTCGGCGAAATTCACATGCTCACTTCCCAAAGCCGTGTCCTGCAAATATTCCGGAAGGATCCGGAATGCGGCTTCCAGGAGCTGCGTGTCCCGGACCATGAGGCACCCGGTTTCATAGGGCTGGTACAACCACTTGTGCGGATCCAGGGTCACACTGTCCGCCTTCTCGATCCCATGAAACAGCTCTTTCTCGCCCGGCACCAGCAACGCAAAACCGCCGTACGCACCATCGATGTGGAACCAAAGGTCCTCCTCCTTGGCCAACCCCGCGATGGAGTCCAAGGGATCGATGGCACCGGTGTTGGTGGCCCCTGCGTTGGCACAGACACAGAGAGGATGCAGTCCCCTGGAGCGGTCGATGGCGATGGCTTCCCGGAGTTGGGGGACATCCAGGCGGAAATCCGGGTCTGTGGGGATCCGTCGAACATTCTCGGAAGAGATTCCGACAATCCGGGCCGCCCTCTCCAGAGAGCTGTGTCCCTGGTCGCTAACGTATAGAACTGGATTTTCCGGATTCCCCGCCCACTCTCTTGCAGCAACCAGGGCACACAGATTCGCGGCCGACCCTCCTGAAGTCAGGAGCCCGCCCCCTTCCTCCGGAAACCCGAGCCATTGTCGGAACCAGTCCATTACCACCAACTCGACCTGACTCGGACCAGCCGACTCGAGCCAAGTGCCCTGGAACACATTGAACCCCGTCGCCAGGAAGTCCCCCATGACGGAAGGCCAGGTCGGAGAGGAGGGAATAAACGCAAAGAATCGGGGATGATCGATTCGGCCAGCCATGGGGAGAATCTTCCCCACGACCTCCCCAATGACCTGATCCGGATCACGACCCTTTTCCGGTGGGGGCCCCCAGAGAAGGGGTTGCAGCTCCCGCCGCGGGGAAAACTGCCAGGCGGGACCATCGCGAAGATTCGTCCAGCGGTCTACGAGAAGATCCACGATGGAATACCCCAACCGCCGCATCTCGTCAGGGGGTAACTCGAGGCCGGTCAGGGAGGATTGGTCGTTGGGGTCCTTCAAGAGCGACCTCCGTAGAGCACACGTTGACGTTCGGACCCGGCTATTTTAGTGTCTCCCCCCCTCAGAGGGAGAGGGGCGGGAACGAATTGGACATTCCAGGGAGAAGACCATGCCTACGCAGACGCGAACACAGAGCCATGTCTTCAGGGTCATCGATGCCATGGACGCTCCCCATCGCGGGCGAGTGGTGCGCTTGCGCCTCAAGGGTGGCCAGCCACCCGCTCTCAGGGATCTGAAGGGTGCCACGCTGCGGGCCCGATCCCCGGAGGGAGAGGAGGAGATTCTCAGGGTCGTGGGGTTTTTCTTGCCGGGGGGACGCCCGTCCGACGCCCGCCTCAGCCGGACGGGTCGGATCGACCTGATGGTGGAAGGGGAGAACGGTCAAGATCGACCGCTGGTCTCGACCCAGTGGGAAATCCACGCTTCCGTCTAGAAAGCTCCGGCAGTAGCCGAAAAAAGAGGACCCGGTCCGGGGTGTCTCCGGACCGGGCCTTCTTTCTTCCACAAAAGGCACTCAGCGCAAGCCCGGCGGTTCCCGGTTGAATGTCGCCAGGAACCATTCCCTGTACCGTTCCAACGCCTCCGGATCCTCCCTCAGCCAAGCCTGACGCTCCTCCTTGAATTCTTCCCCCCGGGCCGTCAGGAGTAGCGCGTCCAGAAACCCGTTCTCGTTGGCGTAGACCAGCTCTTCCAGCGGATCGAAGGGAACCGCTTGATACACTGCCCGCCCGAGCAGCCATGCGTCGGCGACTCTCGCGACGATTGCCCGTTCCAAAGGGTACCCATCGAGGTTCTCGCCTCCTGGAAGGAATTCTCCGATGCGACCCATTTTCACCATCAAGCGATAGTGAGCGTAGATGCTGAAGACCTGTGCCGCATCGGAAAAGCCCTGCTGGATCCCGATCTTCGCCGTGTCCGGCTCGACCAGGACGAGGGATTCCCAGGGGTAAGAGGGAGTGTCCCGCCCGGCGGTTTGGATCATGAAGGACGGATCGTTGGTGATGTTGTCCTGTTGGGCCCTGAACCATGCATCGACCTCCTCCAGCCGGTCACGTTCTGCGAACACCCTCTCGCCAGACCGAATCACGATGGGCCGGGGCGCCGGCATCTCCGGGGCGCCCGAGGAACAGGCCCCGAGAACCAGGGCAAAAACAGCCATCGAAAGGCCAAGGCCCGAGGGGCCCCAGCGGATTTTACCGAGAACCGATGCCTTCACCTTCATAGGGAATCTCCCGCAGGGTCTTTCATGTTTTTCACAACGTGCCAAGTTAAACCCCCTCGGCCCCCCTTGGGGTTCCAATCGAGAATCTTGACACGCGAACTGATTTCGGCGGAATTGTCTAAGCGATCTAACGTTATGGATAAAGAGAATGATTACAGCGTACACGGGTATGACTGACGAAAGCGCTGGGTTCAGAGTACCACAGAACATGACCCCCGAGGACTTGGGGGACACTCTGGCCCGCCTTGTATGGGAGAGTTTCTCAGACTTTATCGCCGATGGCGACGCCGAGGTCCTCCTGGGCGACCTGGGGCTGACCCATGAGGACGGCATTCCATCAGAGGCTCCCGCCGAGGAGATCCTCATTTTCCTCATGTGGGCCCACACCCGGGGC
>JABDNZ010000560.1 GCA_013043565.1 Gemmatimonadota bacterium
GGCCTGGGTACCGACCTCACGCTTATCAAGCGGTCACAAAACAGGCCAAATCCCGGCAAAATGCCGTGATTTCACGGGTAGAACGCACGATCTGCCGTACATTTCCGGCAATCATGCCGGATTATGCCGGGATTAATCGACACACCAATCGGCCCAGAATCCGGTGGGGGGGAGGTATCCTCTCTTTGCGAGTGGACCCGCCGGGGATTAGGCTCCAAGACAGGCGGCACAACTGAGAGTTATGATGCCAGATAGTGACCCGTAGCCTGTTTTGACCGGGCGCCCTTCCCGTTCCTCCCCTGCAACTCTACCCTCCAGCCTTGCGGCTAACAACCCGTTTTCGCTATCCTTAATGATATCGTCTTACGTTTTTTCTATCGATCACAGGAGGGTTCGGTGTCTGTCGTTACCATCTCCTCGAAATGGCAGGTTGTCATTCCGAAGGATGTCCGGGAAAAACTCCGCATCAAACCGGGCCAAAAAGTTCAAGCGTTCGCCATCGGCGACCGGATCGAGCTGGTCCCCGTTGTGCCGTTGGACCAACTCAAGGGATTCCTCAAAGGATTGTTGCCTGACTTCGAAAGGGAGCCGGACCGTCTATGAACGTCGTCGACTCATCAGCTTGGATCGAGTTCTTCAACGGGGGCCCGAACGCAACTTTCTTTGAGCCAGCCATCCTGGCGACTGAAGAGCTCGTGGTTCCCTCGATGGTCCTCCTCGAGGTCTACAAACACATCAGGCGGCACCAGGGTAGAGACCAAGCCTTGAGTGCCATCGCTGGGATGAGGCAGGGTCGGGTCGAGGATCTGGACGGACGCACAGCCTTGTTCGCAGGTGAGTTGGGAGTGGAGATGAAACTTCCCCTTGCCGACAGCGTGATTCTTGCGACGGCTCGTCTCAACGACGCGGTGCTCTGGACCCAGGACTCTGACTTCGAAGGGCTAGATGATGTCCGGTTCAAACCGAAGAAGTCCTGATTTGGCGTCATCATAACACGCGTTTGCTGCCGTCGGTGCATGCTCCGGCGGCATCTCCCTTGAGTTTCCGGGCGTCGTCTCGCATCCTGCACCGCAGCAGAAACGCAAACCGTTAGGCGGCAGCCCCAGAGGAGTGATCTATTCAAGCGCTAACGGGCGCACCCTGGCCGGCCGAGGGGCCAGCCCCAATACATAGGAGAAGGAGCTTGACGCGTTCCGAGAGGTACGCGACGAGCTTCTCAATCGGCTGGAGTTCGTCTTCGGATAGGAGCGCGGTGCCATGAGCTTCAACTTCATCTTCATGCTCACGACGAACGATTCGACCGTGCCGGACGCCCGCGTCCGGTTGCGTGAGGTCCTCGCGGGGGGAGGTCGCCACATCGGGTTCAAGGACGTCGGGCTGCCGCTCGCGGAGCTCAAGATCCTCGCCGACGAGATTCGGGACGCGGGGGGCCGGTCGTACATCGAAGTCGTCAGCCTCGACGAGGAAAGCGAGCTGAGATCGGCGAGGGCGGCTGTCGAGCTGGACGTGGATTGTCTTCTCGGCGGGACACGCCCTGATAGGGTCGTACCGATCATCCGCTCGCATCCGATCCGCTACTTCCCGTTCCCTGGTAGGGTCGTGGGCCATCCGAGCGTGCTTGAGGGTTCGCAGGACGAGATCGCCGAGAGCGCCCGCTCGCTTACCGATCTGGAGGGTGTGCACGGGCTCGATCTACTCGCCTATCGCTTCACAGGTGACGTCCCCGAGCTCATTCGGATCGTGTGCGCTACCTCGGACAAGCCCGTGATCGTCGCGGGGAGCATCGACAGCGCGGAGCGGGTCAACGCGGTGGGCGGGGCGGGAGCCGCCGGCTTCACGGTCGGCACGGCGGCCTTGAGCGGTGAGTTTCCCGCTGAGGGTGACGGCCTGACGGCGCAGGTGCAGTCCATCCTGGCCATTACGCTCGATGCGGCCCGCCGGTCGACAGCGCCCCGGCGAATCGGAATCGTGGCGCACAACGAGCGAAAAGCCCAGTTGGGCGCTTGGGTGGCTCGCCACGCCAAGGCGCTGCGGCGCCACAGGCTGATCTGCACCGGTGGCACCGGGGCGATGTTGCTCGAGGCCCATCCCGACCTGTCGATCCACCGTCTGCACCGCGGCGGGCGCGGCGGGGACCACCAGCTCGGCGCCATGATCGCGACTGGCGAGCTCGATGCCGTCGTGTTCTTCGCCGACCCACATGCGCAGCATACGAGTGACGTGGATCTACAGGCGCTGATCCGTCTGGCCATCATGCACGACATGCCGATCGCCAACAGCCCGACTGCGGCGGATCTGATCGTCGCGGCGAACCTGCCCGCCTGAGTCGAGCCTCGGAATGGGTGAGGGCTGTTGCCCCCCGGATCTGCTCCACTATGGGCGCAAGTTAGGGAGCCTGCCGAGCCGGGGAAGAAGTAGGCCACTCCAGACCCGAGCTCGATATGGGATTCGCAGGTGCAGAATCAGACGAGGCCGCCCAGGATGCCTTCCCCGACGATCTTGATCAGAGATGGGAGGCCGGACCTCTTAGACCCTCCGGCCCCGCGCGCCCTACCGCCCGATCCAATACGTGGCCTTGATCTGGAACACGTTCATGGGCCTCTGATCGAAGATGGCCCGTCGCGCCCGGGAGAAGTCGAAGTCCCCATCTGGATCGAAGCCTGATCGCTCCTGCGTCCAGACGAAGAACAGGGTCGAACCCGGCCGGTATTCCCAACGGAGCACCGCCGTCCCTCGGAGGGCGCTCGTCGTGAAGTCGGGATTCCTGAAGGTGAACGACTCCGCCGATCCGTTTCCGTCGGGATCCACCGTGTACAGCAACGTTTCCTCGTCGTACGCGATGGTCCCCATGTCCTGGCCGTAGACCCGTTTCTTCAAGGTCCGCGGGGCTGCGAACTCCCTGAAAGACGAGTAGTCGCCGCTGGCGATGAAGGGTTGGGCAAAGAGCTGCAGGGTCAGGTTTGGCGAGAACGTCCAGTTGATGCGGGTGGTCAGCGACACCGTGGTCGATTCGATGTATCCGAACACATACCGGTTTCCGTAAAACGCCGTGGCAGTAGGATCTGCCACCGACGTCACATACTGCTCACTTCTCCGGTCCCGCGTGTAGGCCGGCGAGAGCTGGATGAACACGTTGCTGGCTGGCTTGAGGGCGAGCCCGGGCCTGAACGTGAAGAGCCGAGTATCGTCACCGACCCCCCAGGCGGATTCAAAGACCACGTCGAACACGGCTTTTCGGCGGGCATCGGTAGAGACCTGAAAACTCCCGTAGTCGGACCCGGTTCGCTTCACCACGGGGCCGCCCCGAGTGAGGCGGTCGTCCAAGGCGACCTCGTTGTGGATCCCAAAGAGTCGGATACGCCAGAAGTTCAGAAACTCGATCTGGAAAAACGCTTGGAGGGCAGCCCGGGTGCGATCACCGTCGAAGTTGTATTCGGTGGCGCCTCCGATGGTGGTGAAGATGTTCCGGTACCAGTTGGTGGGAACCGTCCATGAACCGCCGATGTTGCCGTTGAACCAGGCAAAGTCGGAACGGTCCAGGAAAGCCAGGTCGTTCACCTCGTAACCCGGACTCCGGATGTTGGTCATGGCTTCCCACAGCAGAGTCCCGCTGTCCTTCCCTACGCGGGAAAACAAGCCGTAGCCCCGGAGGGACGTGGCCGTCGGATCGTATTTCGTATCGAAGAAGCCGTCACCGTCCACCGACCGGTCCGGTCTCTGGAAGTAGTGGGCGCTGGACTCCTGGGTGCGAGCCATGGCCTCCGGAGAGCCGGCCACATTCGACACCAGAGCGCTCCCCATCCAGGAGTATTCCCTGTCCCGCCAGGTGTGACGCCAATCGAGTCCCACCGCTTCGGCGTGACTCCGGAGTCGATCCTTCACAGGGCCTTCTTCCAGTCGACGGGCCGTGGAGGTGAGAATGCCTCCGAATGTGGTGGCCCCTCCCCGGAACTCCTTCCGCAGGCGTCCAACGAAGTAGTTGGTGAGAGGCTCCACGACCTGCGTGCCCTCGGGCTGGTCAGTGCCGGCGGTGAAATGGGCCGTCTCTTTGCCCGTCACAGCGTTCAGCACACCCACGGTGTATCCGCTCTGGGTTCGCCCGGTGATCTTCGCCGCGCCAAGGATGGACGTGTTGTCCGGAACATCGGCGAAATCGGAGATGTCGTCGACGTAGCGCCTGAGTTGAGGCGGGCGTCCGATTCGACGGGAATAGAACGCGCTCATGCCGGAGGAGTTGCTGCAGAACATGCAGCGCATGCCACCGAACCGGAACGCGCTGGCCCCGGCGATGAAGAACGGGCGCTTCTCCTCGTAGAAGGTCTCGAAGGCGCTGAGGTTCAACACCGATGGATCGACCTCGACCTGACCAAAGTCCGGGTTCAGCGTCGCATCCAGGGTCAGGTTCGACGTAAGGAGATACTTCACGTCGGCCCCGGCGCTAAAACGTGCTTCTCGACCGTCGTGATAGGGATCGCCCGCGGCTGCCTTCTCGAACCGGCTCCCCGTCACGGCATAGGGTAGGATCTCCAGCTGGCGGGGCTGGCGGGCAATCTCTAGTCCTGTGAGGTGGCCGAAGTACGCCGGTCCGCCCGCCTCGCTCCTGAGGCGAAACGACCACATGTCCTGTTCGTTCCGTTCGTCCAGATACCGCAACACCTGCAATCCCCAGGTCTGCTCCCGGTCCGTCGAGAACCGAAGCTGGCTGAAGGGGATCCGCATTTCCGCCGTCCATCCTTCCGGACCAAGCTGCGTCGCGGCCTCCCAGATGGGATCCCAGGATGGATCGCCGTTGAACTGATCCCCTTTGACGCCCGCCGGGTTCACCTCGAACCAGGCGTTGTCGAGATGGTTGTGATAGGGATCGAGGCGAATGATGAGCTTGTCGGTCGTGAGGGAGTTGAACGATCCGTTGTTCCCATCGGCGTCAAGGAGTTGGTCCCGGCGGGCCAGGGGGGCAACCGTCCCTCCTGGCTGGGTCAGAAGGGCCCCGATGTAGAGGGCTTGGTCGTCGTAGAGGATTCGCAACTCCAGGGGGTAGGTGGCCGCCTCCCCTTCATTGGGCTGGGATTGACGGAGCCCGGTGGCCGGGATTGCCGCGCTCCAGGCGTCTTCATCGAGGTGCCCATCGATGGCGATGGCGCCATCGAGCCGAACAGCTTCGGCCGAGGGCACGGAGTTCATGTGATCGGGGTCGTCGGAGGCCTGCGCGCGAACTGAGTGCGGGGCCATCACGGCGAGGAGTACCAAGAGCGCGGCGGCGCGCCAATCATTTATGGACATCAGAACCGGCCAAGTTGGGTTCACGAAGATCTCGTTCACCCAATTGGATGCGGTTACCGACGCGATGGTTTCGTAAGTCCGTGGAATTGATATGCCCCCCTGAGAGAGGCGATCGCAGGAAACAGCTTCGAGACTATGACGGGGATCTACGACCAGGTCACGGTTGCTGACATCCGAAACGCGATGGAAGGGCCCGGAGTAGCGGATCCCGGACCTGAACTGCAAGCAAAGGGGGTTGAACACCAAAACAAAACGTCCCGCTGGCCGGAAAAGCCAAGCGGGACGGGGGCTTCTGGAAATGGGCCTAGGTAGACTCGAGCCGGAGGCCGCTTCATCGGCCAGAGACGAGTGAGGATGGCCCGCCGGGCCACCGCAGATCCACTACCGACCTCACGCTCATCAGGCGGTAGTGAAACAGGCCAAATCCCGGCAAAATGCCGTGATTTCACGGGTAGGACGCACGATCTGCCGTACTTTTCCGGCAAACATGCCGGGATATGCCGGGATTTATCGACACACTAACCGGCCCAATCGACACACCAATCGACACGCATCCCGAGACTCACGCGCTCTACGGAAGGAGCCTCAGATATGCCCGGGGCAGTTCAGTCCTGAATCTGGCCGAACTGTCGAGGCTCCGTGACCCCAACCGCCCAACGAGAACCAGAGATAGAAGCCCTCGATCTTGAGTTCCGGGCCGTCGTCCACGTCCGAGAGGCCATCCACCCGCCAGGACGTGTCACCGGGTGCGACCATGTACCCCGCCTCTACTCCCAACAGGATGCCCCCGCCCTGCCCCTCCGGGCCGGTCGTCATCCCCATTCGGTATTCCAGGCCGAGCCCAAAGTCGAGCAGGGGATGAATGCCTCCCGACAGGGTTGAGCTCCGACCGGAATCATCGAGCACCCCGTCGAAATCCGAAGCACCGAGCTCTGCGATCTGGAGGCGAAGGACGCCGGCACCGGCCCCCGCCGTGGGGTACAAGGTCAGGCCGGCGAAGGACGGGGCCACGTACCGGACGCGAGCTAGCCCGTAACCCCCTTTGAGGGAAACCCGTCTGGCTCCAGAACTCACCGCGGGATCGAGGCCGGCGTGCACTTCCCCGCCAAGGAGGAAGTCCCCCAAGCTCCCGTAGCCGCCACCGCCCCAAACCGGGACTGCCGCATCCAACTTCGGGAAGCCGGCTTTCCCCAGACGTGCGTTCAACTCATCCAAATGAAGGTTCATGAGGCCTGCCCTGAAGGCTCCGAACCCTTCGACGGGGCGCCGGTTCCGTACATCGGCTAGGCCCTGTGAGGAGACCGGCGTGGCCATCCCTAGGAAGAGGAGGGCTCCGAGGAGCGTTCCGCGAAAAGGTCTCCCGAAGCGCGTGTGCTGAACCGCCATTCTCTATTCCTCCGTCATCTGGCGTGCAGGCAGGAGGCGCCAACGACGTCGGCCTCCCCCCGCCATCGCAGGGTTGACCTGGAGCTTCACACTCCCTCCTCTCGCACCGAGACCACAATCTTGTAGAGAAGGGTCAGGACCAGGTTCTCGATCATGGTCACTCCTCGATCTTCAGGTTCATTTTCATACCTGGAGCAGATGAAGGTGTGAGCGCTACCAGCCCCTCAGAAGCTGCAGGAAAGGCTCATGGTCGTACCGAGGGGGGGCATGAGTTCCTCCCACCCTTCGGACCGGACGATGTACGCCCGCAGGCCCAAACTCATGCGCCCGCGGGATACGCCCGTCGTCAGCCCGAACCTGAAGGTGCCCGCCGGAGCTTTGTACCAACCGTCCACGGCGTCCGGATAATTGGCGAGGTAGAACGGCCTGTGCTCGATGTGCTCCAGCACTGCTTTGTCGTATCCGAGCTCGACAGCCGCGAAAGTGCGCTGCCCATAGTGCCCAAAGAACGCCGCCAGGTCAGCACCGAACCCGTGGGCGGTGAAGTGGACGTTCTGTGTGCCACGGGCCGAGAGGCCGAGCCGCGTGGCCAGGAGGAATGTCCCGAAGCGCACCAAAGACATGCTGGCACCCGCACCTACCCGGTAGTCGTGGACATCGAGATCTGCCACCGGTAGTGTACCCTCGAGGGAGAGCCCCACCACCCGGTCGCCGACACCGGTCCAACGAGTGATTCCAACCGAAGTGACGACGGCGGGGTCGAGTCCGAACGCCAGCGATACATCGTAGCGGCCGGCCTCCGCATGCTGGAAGTTCGATGTCTGGGCCCTCACCGGAACCGCCAAACCGCCCGTTGCCATTGTGACAAAAAGAAGGAAGAGGATCGAGGGTTTCATTGTGAACCTCCTTCGGCCTCTAAAGTGGCCAGGTACTCCCGGATCAGGTCCAGCACCTCACCAGCCTTCACCCACTCGAGGTCGTGGCCGACGCCGGGAACGACGCGCACCTCCGCCTGTGGGTAGTCCGCCGCCTGATCTCTCTGGAACGCCTCACCAATGACCTCATTCCAACCGCTGGCGATGAAGAGCACGTTCCCCGGGTAGGCCGAGAGGTTATCGGTGAAGTCCCAGGCGTAATTCCCGTTCTCGTCCAACCCGTCCTCTTCGACATAGCGGCCGGCCGCAGCCCCCCAGCGCCAGAATGCATACGGATCGGTGTCGACGTTCATATGGTATTTCGGCTGGGAATCCAGGTAACCCAGAGAGTACTGGTAATCCCAGCGGGCATGGTCGTCCGGCGTGATGAACAGGTGGCTCCAGGCGTAGTCGTTCAACCACTCCGCACCGAAGTCGAAGGTCATGTAGTCATCCTCGACCTCCGCCATTCGCTCCCCTGTCAGGGGCCCTGGCTCGATGAGTACGGCCCCGCGAACCCGATCCGGGTGACGATTGATGAACTCCGTCGCGTACATGCCGCCCCAGGAGTGGCCGACGAGCACGACGGGCTCGCTGGGAGAGAAGTGGTTGGTCAGCTCGAACAGGTCTTGGACGTAGAGCTCGATGGTGATCTCGTTGGCGTCGTGGCGGCGGGAGAGCCCCGAGCTCCTCTGGTCCCATAGGATAACGCGGTGCGAATCGGTGAGGGGCTCGCCGCCGTGGCCTTCGAGCAGGCGCTGCAACGATCGATAGTCTCCGCCCGGACCTCCGTGCAGGAAGACGATCACAGGAGCACCGGGCTGTCCGACCGCTTCCAGGTGAAAGAGGCTCCCATTCAAGGACAAGGCCGGAAGCGCCGGATCCTCGTCGACGGTGCGTGGAACGAGGTTCCCCGGCTCGTCCGGACTCAGCAGGTCGCTGCAGCCACCCACGAGCAGGAGTGGCATGACCACCGCGGGGCCGACAAAACTGCGGACGGGTACTCGATTCAGATTCATGATGTATTCCCCCCTTGGCGGTCCATCGGGCGCGCCTAGCAAAGAGCTTCTGCGGACGACCGCCCAGCCTCTGGTTCATTGGAAGGACAGACGGCGCTTCCGGGGAGTATGGCCAGTCACGTGCCAAAATCGTAACGCCCTATATCACAGTCAGTTACAAATTCTCGTACTCTAACACTTGTGAATATTGGTGACTTCCTTCGTGGTAATTCGTGAGGAAGGGAGGTGATAGGGAGGAATACAAACGGGGGAAGCTCGAGGAAGCGGCCCCTGACGAGCAGGGCTCCCCTATGGTTAGGGACGATCAGCCCGGCCTACAGATCCTTCCTGAATGGAATCCCCAGCTTTTTCATCTTGTAGCGGAGGGTGTTGGGGTTGATCCCGAGAAGCTCGCCCGCCCCTCCCGCACCGTGGATCTTTCCCCCAGCCATCCCCAAGACCCTCCTGATGTGGTGAGCCGTCACCTCATCTAGGTTCAGGGAAGGTTGTCCAAGTATTGCTTTTCCGAGGGAGCCCGCCCCCGACAGGGAGGTCCCCAGATCATCGAATTGAAGGGGCTCATTTTGATGTAAGATCATTGCTCGTTCGATGACGTTCTCCAACTCGCGGACGTTCCCGGGCCATTGATAGGCCATAAGTACATCCATTGCCCCTGGAGCAAGGCGAGGCGTGTCACCGACCTTCAGCTCTGCTGCCTTACGTTCCAGAAAAAACTCCACCAAGGCCGGAATGTCGTGGCTTCGTTCCCGAAGCGAAGGCACAGCGATGGGAAAAACATTCAATCTGAACCAAAGATCCTCTCTGAACCGTCCCTCCTCCACCATGCCACCCAGATTCTTGTTGGTGGCCGCGATGATGCGGATGTCCACCGGGATCCGGTCGGTGCCCCCCAAACGCTCGATCTCCCGGTGTTGTAGCACCCGCAGCAAGCGGACCTGGGCATCGAGGGGCATCTCCCCAATTTCATCTAAAAGGATCGTTCCCCCGTTGGCTCGCTCGAACCGGCCTCGTTTCCGGGACAGAGCTCCTGTGAAAGCACCCTTCTCGTGGCCGAAAAGCTCACTATCCAAGAGTGAGTCTGGAATCGCACCGCAGTTGACCGGAATGAAAGGGCCCTCACGCCGTGGTGAGCCCAGGTGAATGGCGTTGGAAATCACGTCCTTCCCTGCCCCGGTCTCCCCAGTGAGCAACACGGGACTCTCAGTGGGAGCGACTTGCCTGACCTGTTGCATCACGTCTTTTAAACCAAAGTCGGCGCCTACGATTTCGTCACCGGAAATCCGAAGAAGCTCCCGGTTCAGGAACCGGTTGTCGTCGGCCAGTCGATTCTTTAGTCGGACAACCTCCCTGTGTTTCAGGGTGTTGGACATGGCCACGAAAAAAGTTTCCTTCAGTGTGGCGTAAAGCCTCGCGTGCTCCTCATTGAACCGGTCGTCTCCTTCAGCGAGCAGCGCCAGCGCGCCGACGATCCGGCCCTCCACCATGAGGGGTAGACTCATGGCCGAAGAGGGGGGTTCCCCCAAGGCAGAAAGGAGGCACCGTGTGACCGGTTCTTCCTGGGATTTGTTGATCACAAGGACCGGGGGCAGCTGGTCTTCCTGGTAAAGCTTTCCCGCCTCCGCCATCGCCATCTTGGCTTCTTCCGTGTAAGGAACAAGCCGGTCCATCCTCTCACCCCTCTTGGCATCTGCCCGAACGATGACCCGCATGGCACCAAGTTCGTACTCGTGCTTTTCAAGGTAGATGCGGTCGGCGGGAAGGTGCTGGGAGATGTACTCGAAACAGGCTCGGAGCCCCTCCTCGATCTCCAGGTTACCGCAAATCCTAAGGGTCGCGTTTCGGAAGAATTCGTTTTCCTCGACCATCAATCCCTGCCAGTCGGCGGTTCCATTGTCTGTGGGTATTTAGAATCTCTTCCGTTTTGTGGAATACCGCAACACAAATTACCAATAACCACACTTCTACAGACCTGATTTTTCGTAAGTTCAATAGCCATTGAAAGTTAGGATTTTGGTACGGTTCTCGCCCTTGGAGTCATTCAGAAAGGAGCGCGAACATGAAGACCCAGAATCACCGCGTCGATATCCATTATCACATCATTCCCGAGCCCTACGTCCAAGCGCTGACGAACCGGGGGATCACCGGCTCCACGTTCGTGAAGTTCCCGAAGTGGACGCCGGAGAAAGCCCTCAAGCAGATGGATGGGAACCTGGTCGAGACCGCTATCACCTCTCTTTCCACACCCGGGGTTTGGTTCGGCGACTCTGATCTGGCCCGAAGGCTGAGCAGGGAATGCAACGAGTTCCAAGCCCAGATGATGGCGGACCAGCCGGGACGGTTCCGGTCTCTGGCCTTCCTCCCACTCCCGGACGTCGATGGTGCTCTCGCCGAGTTGGAGTACGCCCTCGACGATCTGGAGCATGACGGAGTGGTGTTGCTGACGGACACAGACGGTCAGTACCTCGGACACCCTGACTACGAGGAGCTTTTTGCCGAGCTGAACCACCGCGGGTCCGTGGTGTTCATCCACCCTCACAACGATCCCAGGCAAAGCAGGCGGTACGGGCTCTTTAGTCCCCTGCTGGAATGGCCCATCCACACCACACGAGCCGTTATGGACCTACTCTACACCGGACGCCTAGCTCGGTATCCCAACATCCGGTACGTCCTGGCTCACGGCGGTGGTACGTTGCCGATCTTGGCCCATCGCATCGTAGCTGGCTTCGAGCACCAAAAAGGAGGGGGAGCTTCGGACCAGCGGATGGAGCCGTCTGGCGAAATGGGGGTCCAAGACGCGTACCACCTCCTCCAGAGACTCTTCTACGACACCGCGGGCCCGGGAGAAGCCCACCTGGCAGCCCTTCAGGAGTTTGTCGGTCCGAGTCAGGTCGTGTTCGGGACCGACGGTGGCTGGACACCACCAGTGCAGACGGCCCAGACCATCAAAGAGGTTCTGGCCTATGACGGTTTCGATGACCGCCAGCTCCTAGGGATCGAGCGAGGGAATGCAATCGACCTTTTTCCCCGGCTTGGCAAAAACCTCAATCCGAATGAGCCCAGCAAAAGGACCGGATCGTGAATACCCAATACGACATCCCTGACGAAGGCGGCCGCGTCGACGTTCACCATCACATGGTGCCGTCCTTCTATCTGGAGGCCCTTGACCTGGCTGGCGTAGACGCCACGGTGTTCCCTTCGTGGACGCCCGAGAAGTCCCTCAAGATGATGGAGGGCCTCGGGATCACCAAAGCGATCCTGTCCATTTCCTCACCAGGGGTTTGGTTCGGGCAGGACGGAGAGGCTCGGCAGTTGGCCCGCAGGTGCAACGAGTACGCGGCGGAGTTGTGCAAGCGGTATCCCGCCCGCTTCGGTGCCCTGGCAATCCTCCCCTTCCCGGACCTCGAGGGCGCGTTGGAAGAGTTGTCCTACGGTCTGGACACCCTCCGACTCCATGGGGTCCTCCTCCTGACCAACGTCGGCGGAAAGTACGTCGGCGACCCGGAGTTCGATGCTCTGATGACCGAGATTAACCGACGGAAGGCCAGGGTATTCCTTCACCCCAACCATGTCCCCAGCGAGGACGAGAACGCCTCTCTGTACGGTTGGGCGGAGTACCCACTGGATGTTGCTAGAGCCTACCTCCGGATGGTCTATAATGACGTCTTGGTCCGTTACTCGGACATCGACTGGACTCTCGCCCATGCAGGCGGAGCAGTGCCCTTCCTCGCCGAACGGCTGGGAAAGGCCCATTACGCGAAGGAAGGGGGGTTGCGCTGGGGGCGAATCATCAGGGACCTGACGGCCAAGCGGAATCGTGGCTTGGAGCTGGCGAAGAAAATGAGCTATGAGACGGCTGAGTCTGCCGATCCCATCACCCTCGCCGCCCTTCGCCGCCTGGTGGGCCCGGAGCAGATCCTCTTCGGCAGTAATTTCCCTTGGGGTGCAGAGGTGCCGGGATGAACCGCGTCCTGGTGGCAGGGGCAACCGGCTATCTCGGGAGCTTCGTCGCAAAAGAGTTCAAGTCCCGAGGCTACTTCGTTCGTGCATTGGCACGAGCTCCGAAGAAGCTCGATCCGATCCGAAACTCACTGGACGAGATCGTCCAGGGTGAGATCACTCGACCCGAAACCCTGGAGGGGGTTTGTGAAGGCATGGACATCGTCTTCTCCTCTGTGGGAATCACCAAACAGAAAGACGGACTCACCTTCAAGGACGTGGACTACCTGGGAAACCTTCATCTCCTGGAAGCCGCCAAACGCGCCGGGGTGAAGAAATTCGTCTATGTCTCCGTTTTCGGCGGACCGGGCCTCCTTCATCTCGACATCGTGAAGGCCCACGAGGACTTCGTTGCCACCTTGAAGGCCTCCGGCATGGACCACACTGTGGTCCGTCCCACCGGCTTCTTCTCGGACATGGAAGAATACCTGAGGATGGCAAAAAAGGGCCGGGTGTACCTCTTCGGTTCAGGCCGAAACCGCATCAACGCCATTCACGGCGCCGACCTGGCCGTCACCTGTGCGAATTCTGCTGAGGGAGACGTGCAGGAGGTGGATGTGGGCGGCCCCCAGGTTCTCACGCACCGTGAGATTGCCGAACTCTCTTTTGAGGTATTGGGAAAAGGACCACGGATATCCTCGGTCCCTCTCTGGATGATGAAGGTCGCGGTCTCTCTCGCAAAGATATTCAACAGGCATCAAGGGGAGCTCCTTGCGTTTCTGACCACGGCCATGACCATAGACGGAGTGGCTCCATCCGTGGGCACCCACCATCTCGAGGACCACTTCAGAAAACTGGTTTCTTCAGCCCATACGGAAGAGAAAGGGTCTCGGTCATGTTGATGATCCGTGGAATCATCCGGGTCTTGATCCAGGTCCTGGTATTCGGGGCTTTCCTCTTTCTCCCCATAGGTACCTGGCAGTGGCCACGGGCCCTTCAATTCCTTGCGGTAATGGGGGTCCTTTCTCTGATCTCGACGGTGGCAATGGCCTGGCTGGTCCCGGCTTCCCTGGAGGCCAGGGTCAAGAGGGGCGCCGCCAAGAACCAGCCTCGGGCCGATCGATTGGTCTCGCTGGTATTGGCCATTCTCCACATTGCCTGGTTCATCCTGCTGCCCAACGACGTTTTTCGATGGCAACTCCTGCCGAAACCGGGCATGGCGATGGCCACTGTCGGCGCTGTCCTGGCCCTCATGGGATACGGGATCATGCTGACTTCGGTGTGGCAGAATGCCTATGCGACGCCCATCGTCGGAGATCAATCCGAAAGAAAACAGGTCCTTATCGACACCGGCATCTATAGCTGGGTTCGGCACCCCATGTATCTCGGCCACCTGTTCTTTCTCACAGGGCTATCCCTGTGGTTGGAGAGCTACACAGGGTTGCTCCTGGTGCCTCTCGTATTCTCTCCCCTGATCGCCCGAATCCTCGTCGAAGAGAAAACACTGCTGAAGACTCTACCGGGATACGACGGATATGGGACCAGAGTCCCATTCCGGCTCATTCCCTTTGTCTGGTGATTCCTGCCGAGACCCCGGCAGGTAGTTCACCCTAGAGAGCAATACTCATGATCGTCAAGAAGAAAACAGTCGTGATAACCGGAGCGTCATCCGGGATCGGAAAAGCCACTGCCCTGCATCTCGACCAGCTCGGTTTCGAAGTCCTCGCTGGTGTGCGGAGAGAAACCGACATCCGGGCCCTGGCTGATTCTGCCTCGCCTAGGTTGAGGCCCCTGTTCCTCGACGTGACCGAGGCTGATTCCATTGCCGCTGCGGTGGAGGAAGTTGCTGGGAGAACCAATGGGGAGCTTTTCGGCCTGATCAACAATGCCGGCTTGTCCATGAACGGACCCCTCGAACTCGTGAAGGTCTCGGAGATCGAGAAAGTGTTTGATGTGAATGTGATCGGTCTCCTCGGCATCACCAAAGCGTTCATTCCGCTGCTGCGAAAAGGAAAGGGGCGACTCATCAACATCAGTTCCGGTCACGGCCTCTTGGCCATCCCTGACAAAAGCGTCTACGCCGCTTCCAAGTTTGCCGTACAGGCCATCAGCGATGCCCTCCGCACCGAGTTGGCTCCCTTCGGGGTCTCGGTCTCCAATCTCGTGGTGGGAAAGGTCGACACAGCGGTCTTGGGGAAAATCCTCGCCGAACGCGACGCCATGGTGGAAGCCTCGGACCCAGACATCGTCGAGCTCTACCGCCCTCTTTTCGAGTTTTTCGATGGAGAGGTTAAGAACATGCCTGGGATCCCGCCGACGGGAGTCGGGGAAACCGTGGCCAAGGCCCTGACCTCCAAGAAGCCCAAGGCTGAATATCTGATCGGACCGGGCGCCAAGAAAATGAAAAACCTCGCCCGGCTTCCCCGGGGGCTCCGAGACAGGATGATGTATCAGGCCCTCTACAAGGGCCGGAAGACTGAAGGCAGCAATACATGAGTAACCGCGTGCTGGTCCTGGGGGCCACAGGTACGCTGGGGAAACCTGTGGTTAGGAGCTTGGCGGAACGGGGTCACGCGGTTTGTGTGACGGCCCGCAGCGCCGAAAAGGCTCGCCAGATCTTTGGAGATACGGTGGAGGTCCTTCAAGGAGATTCGACGGACCGCGAACATCTGCGAAAGGCCCTGGTGGGGTGTGAGGCCGTACATGTAAGCTTGCCCACGGAAGCCGAGCTCATCGCTGTGCGACACGTCATCGACCTCACCTCCAGTGAGGGTCTCCAGAGAATCTCCTATGTGTCCGGCACCAGTGCCCGCGAGGAGAATCGGTGGTTCGAGATTATCGACGTGAAACTGAAGGCCGAAGCCCTTCTCCGCTCTAGCGGCATCCCTTGTACCATTTTCTGCCCGACCTGGGTGATGGAAGTACTCCCGAACTTCTTCAAAGGCGATCGGGCCGTGGTGATAGTGGGGAAGAACCCACCCGGCTTCCACTTCTTCGCCGCGGCAGACTTCGGCCGAATGGTGGCCAATTCATACGCGGATGGCCGGGCCCTGGGCAGGCGACTGTTCATCCATGGACCTGAGAGCATCACCCTTCCCCAGGCGCTCAGGACATACCATGCGGCCTGCCATCCACAGCTCAAAGTCACCCAGTTGAAACTCTTCCAGGCCCGGTTGGTCGCCAAGATCACTCGGCAGAAGAGAATGGAGTCGGTGACTCGGCTGATCGCGTACTTCGACAAGACGGAGGAAGGGGGAGACCCCTCCGAAGCGGATTCCCTCCTCGGCGCCCCTTCGACGACGCTCGGGGAATGGATGCGGATCCAGAAGAGGCAGTCATGAATACGCTCGAGGTCATTCACTTGCGAATGACTGGGGTGGACCCAGCGACTCTGGCCAAAAACATACGGGCTGCGGTCGAACCTTCCTCGGAGCAGATCGAGATGAAGATCTACCTACACGAAAGGGTCGAAACCGACCTTTGCGTCCACCTTCATCGAGAGGTCGACGAAAGGGGTGACCAGATCAGCAAGTTGGGGATCCAGCTGGCCTCCATGCTCCGGAGGTATGGAATCGTCGAGCACTCGGTCTGGGCGGAGGCATTGGGCCCAACGGACCCCTCGGCATCACCCGAGAGATCCTGAGGACACAAGGAAGACAACCACGGACCTTCTGGATTTGCGAGCATTGGAGCTGTGATGAATCTCGTCGTAGCAGGAGTGGTGGCCGGAGTGTTGGGGACGCTGGGAATGGATTTTGGGAACCTCTTCTTCGCTCGAGTTGGGGTAATATCGAGAATTGACGTGAAGGGGATTGGGCGGATGGCCGTTGGCTGGACCCGGGGCCGCTTCCGCTATGGGCACCCGACCGAAATGGAAGAAGTCGCCAACGAGAGGCTCTACGGTTTTGTCACGCACTACGCCATCGGTGTGGCCCTCGCGGTCCCTTATGTGCTCGGCTGGGATCTCTTGGTCGGGGGGCCTGCATCACCGGTATGGGCTGTTGCCTATGGCGTCGCGACGACGGTGGCCTCCTGGTTTTTCGTCTACCCTTCCATGGGGCTCGGAGCATTGGGTCTGCGGTCTCCCGACGGCCTCAAGGCTCCCCTCTCCAGCCTGGTCAACCACCTCTTCTACGGACTCGGACTTGCCGTCGGCATCGCGGTGACGTGAGTGGATACAGAAACGAAAAGAGGAAACCTGCATGGACAGTAAGAAATCAGCTCCGAGCCTTTCCCACCTATCATGCCGAGAAGCCCAAGCGCCTCTCGTCTCGGCCTTGATAAAAGGGTTCAGCAGGGCCAGGGGCGAGGAGGAAGCCCTAACCATTGCGCGAGATGTCATTTGGGAGGACGCCATCAGGTCGGGCCGGTCCTTGGCAGAAGTGTACTCAGGTACCTCCCTGGAAGCTCTTCTTCAGGTCGTGCAAGAGGTCTGGGCAGTCGACGGGACCATGGAGATCACAAACGTCGAACTCACCAGGGAGACGCTGTGCTTCGATGTCACTGCGTGCGAATACGCGGAGATGTACGAACGGCTGGGACTTAGAAAGATGGGGTGCCTGCTCTCCTGTGATAGGGACTTTCCCTTCATGGAGGGTTTCAATCCCGACATCCAGCTGCAGAGGACACAGACAATCATGGAGGGAGCCGACCACTGCGATTTTCGCTACCGGAAACGTCTTCCGCCGACGACTACGGGTTGATCCATCAGGAATGGAACCGAACCTCGTGAAGAAGGGAGCTATGACATGATCGAACGGGCCATTCGAGGAAGCCCCCGCTACCACCTCTGGCTCCTCTTTCTCCTTTCCCTGAGTTCGTTGGCGCTCTTCCTCTTTTCCCGCCAACTCAGGGAGGGGCTAACCATCACGGCCATGAGCCAGAACGTACCCTGGGGATTCTACATCGCTCAGCTCACCTTTCTGGTGGGCGTGGCTGCCTCCGCCGTAATGGTGGTTCTTCCCTACTACCTCCATGACTTCAAGGTCTTCGGGAAGATCACCATCCTGGGGGAGTTCCTGGCGGTCCCCGCCGTCCTTCTTTGTCCCCTCTTCGTGGCGGTGGACCTGGGGCAGCCCTCCCGGGTCATGAACATCTTCTTCCACCCCCAACTCAACTCCATGCTCTTCTGGGACACGGTGGCGTTGGGAGGGTACCTGGTCCTGAACCTGGTCATCGGCTGGCAAACGCTGGAGGCGGAGCGGAGAGAGGTTCCCCCGGCCCGCTGGGTAAGGCCCCTCATCCTCCTCTCCATTCCATGGGCCGTGAGCATTCACACCGTCACGGCCTTCCTCTACGCTGGCCTTCCTGCCCGCCCCTTCTGGTTCACGGCCGTTCTGGCCCCCCGGTTCCTGGCTTCTGCCTTCGCCTCAGGCCCCTCACTCCTTATCCTCCTCGCTTTTGTGGTGCGGCGGGTCAGCCGTTTCGATCCCGGTGATGAGGCTATTCGGAAGCTCGCGGTCATCGTCACCTATGCCATGGCGCTGAACCTCTTCCTGTTCGGGGCCGAACTCTTCACGGTCCTCTACAGTGGCATGGAGCACCACACCGTCCACCTCCAGTATCTCTTCGTCGGAGTGGAAGGCCAGAGAAGTCCAATCGCCCCCTTCATGTGGCTTTCCATGGCTCTCGGCGTTTCTGCCACACTTCTTCTCCTAGTACCTAGGATTCGAACCGACTTCCGCGTACTTCCCTTCATTTGCGGGATGGTCTTCGTGGCAGTCTGGCTCGACAAGGGGGCCGGGATGTTGACGGGTGGATTCGTCCCCTCACCCATGGGGGCCATCACTCGCTATTTCCCTTCCCTGACAGAGATCTTCGTGGGTGTGGGACTCTACGCTTTCGGGGCGTTGGTCCTCACCATGCTTTACAAGATGGTGTTGTCGGTTAGGGGCGAGGGGGCGTGGCCGGAGATCGAGGTGGAGTAGCTCCAGGCTTTGCCCGCCCCCGTTGGGCGATGAATCGGGGCGAGACTCCGAAGCTCTTTGACCGAGAGAGGGAGGGCCTTTAGCCTCTCGTTTCAACCTTTCTGTCCGGTCCTATCCTGGCAGAAGCGGACGGCAGGCAGGAACTGGGAGAACGGCATGGGAATGGAGAAGAACGCCGTCGGGTCCATCCGTCGGATTACGTGGATCGGCATCGCGGGCAACGTGCTTATCGCGGTCCTGAAGTTCGCCCTGGGAGCCATCGGTCACAGTCAGGCCCTCGTGGCCGACGCCGTGCATAGTCTCTCGGACTTGGTCACGGATTTCGCCATCCTCATAGGGGTGAAGTTCTGGTCACCGCCTCCCGACGATTCCCATCCGTATGGACACGGTCGAATCGAAGGCATGGTCACGGTCTTGATCGGTTTCGCCGTCGCCATCGTTGCCCTGGGAATCGGGTTTAGCGGGTTCGTGACCATCGTGCGCGGGGATTACCAGCCGCCGGCCCTCATCGCGGTCGTGGGCGCGGTGGCCTCCATCCTGGTCAAAGAAGTCCTGTACCGGTGGACCGTTCACGTCGGTCGGAAAGCTCGCTCCTCCGCCCTCCTGGCTAACGCCTGGCACCATCGATCCGATGCTTTGAGTTCCATCCCTGTAGCCGTGGCCGTGGCCGTAGCCGCATGGAGGCCGGAATGGGCCGTCGTCGACGCATTGGGCGCCGTCGTGGTAGGCGGGTTCATCCTGTACGTGGCATGGAAGATCCTGGCACCGGCTCTCGTGGAGCTCTCGGACGGAAGCGCACCGCTCCACGTCCGGCGGGAGATTGAGACTCTGGCCTTGGAGGTCCCGGGGGTTCGAGGCGTTCACAGGGTCCGGACCCGACACCTCGGCCCCCTCATCCACGTCGATCTCCACGCCGTGGTGGACGGTGCCGTGAGTTTGACCGCGGCTCATGATGTGGCAGAGGCGCTCCGGCAGAACGTCAAGGAGAAGATCCCGACGGTGGCGCACGTCCTGGTCCATGTGGATCCGGGCCCGCGTCAGTCGTCCTCCGAGGCATCGACGGGGCAGGAGTGACTGCCTTCCCCCTGGTCTTCGAGGAACGGCCACGATTGGGTATGAGGTAAGAGCACAATCGGGAGCCAGTCACGCACGGCGAGATCAGGCAGCCCTCAGGCTTTAACTGGGCATGACTCTGGAGGTTTTTAGCGTGAGTATTCAAGACCTGTTTCATTCAGCGGCTACTGGTCCGAAGAAGCGTCGAGAGCTGTACACACCGGTCGGACTGGTCATCTTCGGATCCTCACTCGTCTTCGTGATTCTCGGGGGGCTTTTTGACCGACAGGTGGCTCCGAGTTCCAGAGCTTCCGTCGAGTCTGGCTTCGATTGCCGGTGGTTCGTTCCTCCTCATCCTCGGGGCCATGAGCTGTGGATGGTGTGTCTTCCGGTTCTTGAGGTTGAGAGGCACTCCGGTCCCCTTCAATCCACCGGAGGAACTCATCCAAACAGGGCTTTACGGGAGAGTGCGGAATCCAATGCTAACCGGCGTTTTCCTGGCGCTTTTCGGTGCCGGTCTGCTACTGCACTCAATCTCCATCGTGTTGATCTGGACCCCAGGGTACATCCTTGCCCATGTGCTGGAACTGAAACTGGTGGAGGAACCGGAATTGGAGAGGCGTTTCGGCATGGCATATTCGGAATACAGAAACCGCGTCCCAATGTTCTTCCCGAGGGTTTGGCGAAAACAATAGCCGAAAGGTCCCGGTTAACTTGGCCGTGCCGCACCGTCAGCTCGGTTTCGGATTGGCGCCGAACCATCCCCTCTTCCTGGCCCTGCTCGGGAAGTCTGTGGATGACGTGGGGCACTGACTTTGAATGAGTGCATACTTCTGCGGGAATTGAGGCCTCGGCTTGACATAATCGTCCTTATGTGGACATCCGGGGTGGCTTGGACGGACTCCGCGGTAACCCAGTCACGAGCAAAATTGCGAGCGGTGGTAGACTCGCACCCGCGACCTCACGCCTAACCAGCATTCCCGAAAAGACCTAAGACACGTACGTTTTTTTCTTTTTAAGACAATAAGCGAACTGAAAACGGCCCTCCCGACACATTGTCGAGAAAGCCGCTTTCAAATGGGCCTGGGTAGACTCGAACTACCGACCTCACGCTTATCAGGCCACCGACGTGCAACCGTGAGCGCTCAAAACGCCCCTATTTCCTAGGTTTTCGGCCTCCCATCAACCGCCAACGACCGCCAGCAACCGTGGGGTTTGGCACAGGGATTGTCACAGAAAATCCGGCTCAGTGCTCCACATCATCCGCATACCGCTCCAGCAGGGCCTGGAAGCGGGGATGCGCGGAGGGGGTCAAAGAACGGATGAAGGCGAAGCCATTCCTTCGACCACAAAGATGGGATCTCTGTCACCAAGGTGTCCAACAGCCCGACGGCCCGATCATGCTCTCCCGCCAACACCAAGGTCCGCGCCAAATACATCTGGGATTGAGGCCCGCCGAGGTAGGCGTCTGCCGTGTGAAATCGACTAGCAGGTTCTCAGGGTGCTCCGGTGTCTTCATGTGGGCCTCCAGCCCTACGATCGCGTAGGGCCGAGGGAAAGGCCATGTACGGATGGGACAGAATCGAGAAGATCTACACGCCCTCGTCTGGGGCAGACTGTTCAGCCGGTGGCTGAGCCGTAGGGTTCAACCGCTGGACATGTCGCCAACAGAGCCAACCCAAGGCCGTTACGGCCAGGAGCCATCCCAGTGTGACTGGGAGATCACCGAGCCTTTCGGGCCACACCAGGACAGCCGTGGATGCGGGGGGGAGGAAGACCAGGCTGGCCCAGGAAATACCCTTTCCTAGAGGTGGAGTTGCCCCCGTTTGGTGGACGGGTTTGGGTTTGAGTCTCAAGCGGCCGGGGC
>JABDNZ010000561.1 GCA_013043565.1 Gemmatimonadota bacterium
ACCATGGCACGTCTCATTCCGATCCGGGCGGTAGTCTGCGCCCTCTTCTCGATCCTGCTCCTCCAGTCAGGCTCGCCAGCTCGAGTCGGAGCTCAGGCCGGCGAACGGGCCCAGTTCCGTATCACCTATCCGGCTTCGGCTCACGAAGGACCGATCCTCGGAAGGGTTTTTGTCATGATCTCTGACACGGACTCCAGGGAGCCGCGCCTCCAGATCGGCAGGTCGGGCGTGCCCTTTTTCGGCCGTGACGTGGTCGGACTCGCCCCCGGGGACCATGGGATCATCGACGTGACGGACATCGGTTCCCCCCTGGAGAGCCTCTCGGAGCTTCCCCCTGGGGACTATTTCGTCCAGGGAATGGTTAACATCTATACCGAGTTCCCGCGGGCGGATGGCCACGTGGTCTGGATGCATGACGACCAATGGGAGGGACAGGCCTTCCAGCGCTCTCCCGGCAACCTCTACAGCGACGTTGTACGAGTGCATCTGGATCCCTCTGCCGGGTTCGACGTGGAGCTGAGGGCCGAGAACGTCATCCCGGCCATTCCCTTTCCTGAGGACACGGAGTGGGTGAAGCGGTTCCGTTTCGAGAGCCCGATGCTCTCGGAGTTCTGGGGTCGGCCTATCTATATCGGCGCCACGGTGCTCCTCCCCAGAGACTATGAGGAAAGCACCATCTCCTATCCCGTCCTCTACAAGCAAGGCCACTTCTCCACGGGAGCCCCGCTCCGATTCAGTGAGGGGTCCGACATCTATCGAGAATGGATCGCAGACGACTTCCCCAGAATGATGGTGGTGACCTTCCAACACCCGACGCCTTACTTCGATGACTCCTACGCCGTCAACTCGGTGAACGTGGGCCCGTACGGGTCGGCTATCATCGAGGAGCTGATTCCGGAAATCGAACGGCGGTTTCGGACCATTCCCGAGCCCTGGGCTCGGTGGCTGGACGGGGGATCCACCGGGGGTTGGGAGTCCCTGGCTTTGCAGCTCTTTTACCCCGACTTCTTTGGCGGAGTTTGGTCGTACTGCCCCGATCCGGTGACCTTCACGAACGTGGAAGGTATCAACGCCTACGAAGACGAGAACGCGTTCTACAAGGTTCGGGGATGGAGGAAGGTGCCAATCGTCAATTCGCGGGATGTGGACGGTACGATGCGCATGACCTCCAAGCAGCGGAACTACTATGAGCTGGCGAAAGGGACGAAGGGGCGGAGCGGTGAACAGCTGGACATCTGGTCGGCGGTGTATGGGCCTATTGGCGACGATGGGTATTTCAAACCCCTTTTCGACAAGAGGACGGGGGTCATCGATCCGTCCGTGGCCGAATACTGGCGGGACAACTACGACCTCCTGGAATACATGAAGCGGAACTGGTCATGGCTGGGCCCCAAAATCCAGGGCAAGATCCATATCTACATGGGGGATATGGACACCTACCGTCTGGAACAGGCGGTCTATGAGATGGACGCCTGGATGAAGACGACGACCGACCCCCACTACCCCGGGTTCTTCATGTACGGGGATCGAAAGCCCCACTGCTGGAGTGGCCCCGTGTCCACGGCCGAGCGCTTGAAGGAGATGGCCATGCACGGGCTACGGTACAAGCCGGAGGGTACGACGACGCCCTGGTGGAGCTACTGAGGAGCAGGCCCGGGCCGGTGCCCGGGCCCCTCCCTTCGGCTTAGACTACGGCTCGAGTCCGCCCCTATTCGGTTGCCTGCACTGCGGCCATGCTCTGGGCTCACCCGTTCTCGGGTTCAGCCCCAGAATCCGGCGGTCCCTTGGAAGCATCTGCTCCTCTTCCGAGGCCAGGTAGACCAACATGGCGGTTAGGGTGGCGTTGTTCATCACATCGTCCATGACCAGCTTGTCGAACGTGTCCAGATTGGTGTGCCAGGTATAGGGGCTATAGGCCCAACCCAGCGAGCTGAGGCTGAAGGCCGGCACACCGGCACAGACGAAGGATGCGTAGTCGGAGCCGCCACCTCCCGGTGTGCCCGGGATCGTCAGGTCGATGTGTCGGGTGATGTCCCCGGGTATCGAAGAGAGCCATTCTCCAAAGTAGGCTCCTGCCCCGGTGAAGCCCTGCATGGAGATATTCACCACCCGACCGGTGCCGTTGTCCTGGTTGAACACGGCGTGGATGTTCTCCACGATCTCAGGATGGTCCGCAACAAAGGCCCGGGAGCCGTTCAGGCCCTGCTCCTCACTGTTCCATAACCCGACGATGATGGACCGTTTCGGGTTGGGGTAGGTTTCGCTAAGAATCCTTAGCGTCTCCATCATGTTGATGCTGCCGGTGTTGTTGTCCGTGGCTCCGGAGCCCCCGTCCCAGGTGTCGAAGTGGGCGGACAGGATGATGTATTCCTCGGGTTTTTCCGTCCCAGTCACCGCGCCGAGAACGTTGAAAGCCGGGGCCATGTCTCCGAAGCTGGCCTCGGCCCCTACGCGGATGACCGGATTCTGATCGTTCTCGGCCAGACGGTAGAGAAGGCCGTAGTCCTCACAGCTCATGCTTATGGTGGGGATGGTCTCGGTAGAGGCGCTGAAGATTCTCCGGACGCCCCAGCCGCCTGGCCAGGAGGAGTTGATGACTCCCAAGGCCCCGGCTTCCTCGAAGGCTTCGGGCCCGAACCGGACGGCCTCCGCCGCCGCACGCTGGCTCGCTCGGAACGCTTGCTGAAGGGTCCGGCGCTCCTCCTGGAGTCGTTCGAAAGAGCCCGGGGCAGCAAACTCTTCCCAATTATCGGCGGGCCGGCAGCTGAGCTCGGCCGGGCCGAAGAGGACGAACTTGCCCTCCACCGACGATAGGATCTCCGAGGCCTCTTCAGGGGTGAAGGTGGCGGGAATGGCCACGACCTCTGCCGTTACGGGGCCGTTGGTGCCAGGGCTCCATGCCAGCATCATGGCATCGAGGCTTCGGACCCGAGGCTCCAGGAGGTCGACGTGGGTGATGCCTCGCTCCCAGGACGGCCAGGTACCGTATTCGTCCTTCCATCCCTCGTACCCCCACTCCTGGAACTTCTTGATGACCCAGTTGGCGCCGGCGTCGTAGCCGGGGCTCCCTGGAAGGCGTGGACCGATGGAGTCGGCCAGGACCTGAGACAGGGCGTAGGCTTGGGAGTTTTCCATGCCCTCTTCCCAGATGGCTCTGATGACGGGGTCATCCGTCGGGAACTGCTGGGCTCCCAGGGCAGGGGAGAAAAGTAGAAGGGCCGCAGCCCAGATCGCGAAGAACCGAGGCTTCATTGGTTTGACCTCCAGATGGTTTGAGCTTTCGTGCTGCAGGGATGCCGAAAAGTATCAGACTTCTTCCCGGTCCCAAAACTGCCGGCCCGGAAGGGCGACATCCGGTCAGCCCCCTCCCGGCTCGATCATCTCAACGATACCGACATCGATGTACTGGCCTCCGCTCGTCTGCCGGACGTGGACGGCAAGGGTATTCTCTCCGTCCCGGAGCAAGGATCTCGCCTGTTCCTCCATGGGCACGAGACGGTAGCCGGTGGTATACCCGGGGAGGGAGGCGATTTGAGTCCCGTTCAGGTAGACCTCGGCGTCCTCGTCGTGGTGGATTCGGAGGAAGAGGGGCAAGTCGGCCATGGCTCCCCCTGCGCCTTCCGGTAGGGTGAACACCCTTCGAATCCAGAGCTCGGGAGTGTTCCAACGGGTCCGAACCGAGGCCTCCGGCGTGCCTTCGGTGCCGAAGCCCGCCAGGCCGGCCTTCCATCCCTGAGTGTCGAAATCCGGCTCCTGCCAACCTTCGCCCGGATCCCTCGTGGTGAAGCGCCATGGCTGGCCCGCCTCCCGGGAAGTGGCCACCACCGGACGGAGGAGGGGGGGAGGGCGGAAGAGGGCCTCGTGAAGTTGTCTGGTGTCCTCGCCCAGCTTCACCCTCTCCCGGTCATAGGTCATGATCCCATTGACCTCGATCTCCACGTCGGTCGTCTGGGTGTAGACCGCCGCCGCCAGCCCCTCTCCGATGAGAGGACGGAGCTGGATCAAGAGCTCTTCGTAGGCCTGATTCAGGGCCTCCACGGTTTCGAAGGACCGGTATCCCCAGTTGTCCTGATCCACCCAGGTATGGCCGGAAAGTGGCAGGCCGAGGCCGCCGAACTCCCCGAGGACGATGGCCCGACCGGTTTCCGTGCCCGGCGACCCGGGGGCCGGCGCCCCCGGCCCGGGATACCGGTGCACGTCGAGAACATCCCCCACTCCTCGATCGGTCCAGCCGCTGGCATTGTTGACGAGGCGGGTTGGGTCGTGTTCTTCGAGCCACTCTACGATCTGCTCCGTGGCGTGTTGGCCCCAGCCCTCGTTGAAGGGGACCCACATGACGATGGCGGGATGGTTCTGCAGAGCCTCCACCGCCTCGGCCAGTTCGAGCCTGAATTGACCTTGGGCCTCCGCTCCCTCGTTGTCCCCACTGGGCATGTCCTGCCAGACCAGGATTCCCTCCCGGTCGCAGTGAAAATACCAACGGGCGGGTTCGACCTTGACGTGTTTACGGATGAGGTTGAACCCCAGCTCTTTCGTCTTCTGAACGTCGAAGCGGAGGGCTTGGTCGGTGGGAGCGGTATAGAGGCCGTCGGGCCACCAGCCCTGATCCAGGGTCCCGTACTGGAACATCGGCTCCCCATTGAGGAGGAGTCTCTGGTATCCCCTCTCGTCGACCCCCAAGGCCACGGATCTCATGCCGAAATAGCTCCGGACCGTGTCCACTCCCGGGATCTCCACCTGCAGGTCGTAAAGGAATGGATCGTCCGGGGACCAGGTTCTGACCTCCGGGAGGGAGACCACCAAGGGCCGCTCCGACAGGCCCCTGGTCGTTGCGAGATCATCACCGTCGACCCAAACCGAGACGTCGACCCGGGACAGGGTGGGGGACCCGGCCGTTTCCACGAAAACCTCCACGACGCCGAGGTCCAAGCGAGGGGTGACTTTCAAGCTCCGGATGTGGACCTCCGGGACGGGCTCCAGCCAGACGGTCTGCCAGATTCCGCTCACGGCCGTGTACCAGATGCCCCGGGGCTCTAGGACCTGCTTCCCACGGGGTTGGTCCCCCCGGTCGGTCGGGTCCCAGACCGAAACGACGAGTTCCTGATCCCTCCCAGGGATCAGATGATCCGTGACGTCGAAGGAAAAGGGGCTGTATCCGCCCCGGTGGCCGCCTACCCGGACTCCGTTCAGGAAAACCTCCGCCTCCCAGTCCACCGCTCCGAAGTGGAGGAGCCAACGAGTTCCCGCGAGATGGGGACCGGACGCGGGCTCGGCACCGGATGCCGGGTCGGCACCGGACGCCGGTTCGGGGTGGGGGAAGGCCCGCCGATACCAGATTCGCTCTTCGGGCTCCACCTTCCTTCCGACTCCGCTCAGGGACGATTCTACCGGGAAGGGCACCAGGATGTCTTCCGCGTAGGACGTGGGTTCGGGATCGTCCCGGGGAAGGATGGCCAGGTCCCAGGACCCGTTGAGGTTCACCCAGTCTGGTCGGACCATTTGTGGCCGAGGGTATTCAGGAAGGGGTTCCGATGGATCGACCTGGGCTGCCCAGCGGGTCTTGAGTCCGGGGG
>JABDNZ010000563.1 GCA_013043565.1 Gemmatimonadota bacterium
GGCCTATTCTGCTTCCAGGATCGACGAAAGCCCGAATGCACCATCCCCTTTGAACCGGGAGCACTCGTATGTGGGAGATTCTCATCCCCGTTGTCGTGATCGGCGGCGGCATCATGATCTACAACGGCCTGGTGAAGATGAGGGTCCAAGTCGACGGAGCCTGGGCGGACATAGACGTTCAGCTCAAACGTCGCCACGACCTGATTCCCAACATCGTCGAAACGGTGAAGGGATATGCCGGGCATGAGCGAGAAACACTGGAGGCCGTGGTCAACGCACGGTCGGCGGCCATGGGTGCCCAAGGGCCGGCTGCCCAGGCCCAGGCGGAGAACATGCTGACCGGGGCACTGAAAAGCCTCTTCGCCCTGTCCGAGGCGTATCCGGACCTGAAGGCCGCCGGCAACTTCAAGGACCTTCAGGGAACCCTGGCGGAGCTGGAGACCGGAATTCAACAGGCTCGCAGGTATTACAACGCTGTCGTCAGAGACTACAACACCAAGATCGGCCAGGTCCCCTCCAACCTCATTGCAAAAGCGTTCAACTTCACCACCCGGGAGTTCTTCGAGATCGAAGAGGGAGAGGGAGAAGTCCCTACCGTCAGCTTCGACTGAGTAACGGGGGCATGCACGGGAAGGTCTCGAAATGAGAGCCCGTCCCTTGAGGGTCGCCTTTTTTGTCCAGGGCGAGGGCCGGGGGCATATGACGCAGGCCCTGGCCCTGAAGCGCATCCTCGAGGACGGGGGCCATGAGGTCGTCGCGGCTTTTATGGGTGAGAACCCCCTCCGAACCATCCCGGAGTTTTTCCGAACCGCATTCGCCGCACCCATCCACACCTACCTGGCCCCGGTGTTTGTGGTGGATCCCGTCGACAAGGGGGTCCGCCCCTGGGACAGCCTCTTTCAGGCCTTGAGGAGATTCCCCCGGTACTGGAGGCAGGGCCCCGATCTCGACCGGACCTTCCGATCGTACCAACCCGATCTGGTGGTGAACTTCTATGATCTCATAGGGGGCCTCTATTCAGCGGTTTTCCGGCCCCAGGTGCCGATGGTGGCCGTGGGGCATCAGTTCCTCTTCCACCATTCCGAGTTCGAAACCCCGAAGGAGCGGGCTTTCCAGGTCAACATGATCAGGGTCAACAACCTTTTGACGTCCCTGGACGCAAGGCTCCGGCTGGCCCTCTCCTTTTCGCCGCTCTCTCCTGTCCCATACCGAAGAGTCCGGGTCGTCCCCCCTCTGCTGCGAAGAGAGGTCCTGGAGGCCGAACCCGTCGACGGCCGCCATCTCCTCGCTTACGTCCTCAACCCTGGGTATTCGGACGAGCTCGTAGCGTGGCATAAGGAACAGTCGGACTTGGAGTTACATTGCTTTTGGGACAAAACGGACGCCCCTCCCGAGTACTCTCCCAGAGAGGGCTTGACCTTTCACCGGTTGAGCTCGGATACCTTCTTGAAACTTCTCGCCTCCTGCCGCGGCTACACCTCCACGGCGGGGTTCGAATCGGTTTGCGAGGCTGCGTATCTGGGAAAACCCATTTCCCTCGTCCCGACGAAGAAGCATGTCGAACAGCTGTGCAACGCCCTGGACGCCGAGCGGGCCGGTCTGGCCGTCTGGCGCGAGGACTTCCATCTCTCGGACTTTCTGTCCAAGCTGGAAAGCTGGGACTACGAAGCCCTCGAGGAATATCGGAGATGGGTCCGTAGCGCCCCCGGAACCTTCCTCCAACTCCTGGAGGCGGTAGCACTCGGTAAAGATGCCATGCAAATGAAGCTGGCCAGTCGGGCCGGCGGAAGAGTCAGGATCCCATGAGAGGTTCTCCAATGACTTCCTTCCTGAACTATCGCGTAGTCGCCCCCCTCCTGCTCTTCCTGGTCCTCCCCTCCCACGCAAAAGCTCAGCGTAGCCTGGAGATCGAGGACTTCCGGGTGTCCGTGGAGGTAAACGAAAATGCCGAAATCACGGTGCAGGAGGCCATCACGGTGCGGTTCAACGGCTCCTGGAACGGTCTCTACCGTACCATTCCCGTGGAATACCGGGATCCCAGAGGATTCAGCTACAGGCTCTTCCTCGACCTGGAGGACGTCAGGGACGACCGGGGCCAAAGGCTCCGGACAGAGGTGAGCCGGGAACGATTCAACCGAAAGATCAAGATGTGGGTGCCTGGAGCCCAGGACGTCTCCCGAACCATCACCCTCCGCTATTCCGTCCCCAACGCTCTGAAGTTCTTCGAAGACCATGACGAATTCTACTGGAACGTCACGGGCACGGAGTGGGAGATCCCCATTCGTCGGGCTTCGGCCATCGTGGAGCTTCCGGAAGGAGCCACGGGACTGCGGGCCACAGCCTTTACGGGTGCCTATGGATCCGCTGCCCAGGACGCAAGAATCGAGGAATTAGAACATGGGTTCTACTTTGAGACTACCCGTGGCCTGAACTTCCGGGAGGGGCTCACGGTGGTGATAGGCTGGGACCCGGGGGCCGTTAGGCGGCCAGGAATCCTGAGGCAGGCCGGGCTCTTTCTCCGGTCGAACTGGCTACTGTTCCTGCCACTGATCAGCTTTTTCGGGATGTTTCTGGTCTGGAAAACCTGGGGAAAGGACCCAGCCCGGAGGAGTATCAGCCCCCAATACGAACCCCCCGAAGGAATGACCCCGGCCGAGGTGGGCACCCTGGTGGACAACCGTCCGGATACTCGGGATGTCACGGCCACCTTGGTGGACTTGGCGGTCCGGGGACATCTGAGAATCGAGGAAATGGAGACCAAGCAATTATTTGGGCTCATAAAGGACTCCGACTACCGGTTTGTCCGACTGACAGAGGAGAATGAATGGGAGGTGCTCAAGTCACACGAGCGCATCCTTCTCCGTGGAATCTTCGGATTGTCCGGGTCGGTCAGGGAGGTGTACCTCTCCGACCTGAAAAACGAGTTCTACCAGACCATGACGATGATCAAGGCGGACATCTTCCAGGGACTCAAAGGAAAAAGATTCTATCGCCATCGGCCGGACAAGGTCCTTGGTTCATTTATCGCCATCGGCGTGGTCTCCATTGGCTTGGCCGTCGCGGGCTTTCAGGTTCTGGCCGGAATCTTCCTCACCTCCCCACTCTCCGCTGCCGTGGCGGGAGTCTTGTTTGGCTTGCCCATCCTGGGTTTCGGGATCTTGATGCCGGCCCGGACCGTCTCCGGAACCCGAATGCTCGAGCGGATCCTGGGTTTCCAGGAGTTCCTGAATAGGGTGGAGGCGGACCGATTCCGGCGCATGATCAAGTCCCCCCAGACCTTCGAAGCGTTCCTGCCCTTTGCCATGGCCCTTGGGGTTGAGGAGAAGTGGGCCAAGGCATTCGAGGACATCTACACCGAACCGCCTCAGTGGTACGTAGGTCGACATCCCCACGCTTTCCGAACGGGCCTTTTTGTGAACGACCTCTCCATGATGACAACACAGGCAGGTTCGGTGATGGTCTCCCAACCTCGGAGCACCGGTGGGTCGGGCTTCGGCGGTGGCGGCTTCAGCGGGGG
>JABDNZ010000570.1 GCA_013043565.1 Gemmatimonadota bacterium
AACCGAAGGGGGCCCGGATGCTGGAACTGCCCGCTCAGGAGCGGTCCAGCCCCAGACCTGGCCCATCTCCTGGAAGTACTCCTCGTTTTCCAGGGTGGCCTCCCGCCAGCGCCTCAGCCGCTCCTCCTCGAAAGGAGAGGCGGTACCGTTGAGAGCTTTGATGATCAGGTCGTCCACTTCGGACCTCCCGGGGATTCCTACGGAGGAGTCTTCATCCGATACACGCTCACCCGGCGGGTTCCTACCAAGGTCCGAGGGAGATTCCCTATCCTTCCTGCCGCTTTTCCCACCGTCCTGTCCGCTAACCATTGGTTTGCTCCCGGTCTGAGACGGCGTCCTCGCCGCCGTCGGTGCCAGACAATCGGTCCGGGAAATACGGTTTCAGGGCCGTCCGGAGATCGGCCATGGCAAGACTCATGTGGTTGGCGACGGTTTGGGCAGAGAGATCCATGATGTCGGCCACCTCCTGGTATGAAAGGCCCTCTTCCCTCACTAGCCGGAAGACCTCGCGTCGGCGCTCCGGAAGGCGGGCGACCGCCGCCGCCGCCAACCTCTGCAGCTCAGCGCCCTGGACGTCTTCATAGGGCGTCCTCGGGGAGGCGGGTGGAGTTGCGCTGCTCTGGGCCTCGTCCCGCCGAGTCCGCTTCCGGAGCTCATCCAATGAGGCGTTCCGGACGATGGTGTAGAGGAAAGCTCGAAGGGAACCGGCCTCGTCCAGGTCGTACCGTCGGGACCAGAGGCGGACAAAGGCCGTCTGGACAGTGTCTTCAGGGTCTCCGGCCCCGGAAAGGATACGCTGGGCAAAACCCACCAAAGGCTCCCAGTAGCTTTCCATCAGGTGCCGGAGGGCTTCGGGATCGTCGGACCGCAGGCCTCTGACCAGTGCAGCGTCGGCCGACCGGCCTGGATCAGCCTCGGAGGGCGCCATATGGCTCCTTCTGCCGGAGTCGGGATCTTCAGTTGGGTTAATGATCCCTACGACCTTCGCCTCGTCAAGGTTCCTCATACCTCCTTCACGTCTTCCAAGGACGATCCTACCAACCGAAAGGAGAGGATCGAAGCGGTGACAAAACGGGACCGGAAAACCGGTGAAAGACTCGTTGGTAGAGATCGGCATCCCAGACGTGAAGGGAGAAACGGAGCATGAAGAGGTGCTGATCCATACTTCAGTAGGGTGGGAAGGCTTAAGGAGGGAGATCATGAGAGGACTGAGAGGGAAACTGGGATTGGTGGCCATCGTGGCCGATATCAGCCTGATGTTGAACGGATGCGTGACCGGGGTTGTGGATTTGGATGACGACTTCGACCACTCGGGAAAGGTCGAAGTGTCCGCCCACTTCACACGGACCCTCGATCTGGACGACCAAGCGTCGATTCGGGTGACCGGAGCCAATGGCTCAATTCGAATCTGGGGTATTCCCGGTGCCCAGGAGATCGTGGTCGACGCTGAGAGGACCGTTCGTTCGGATACACGGCGAGACGCCGAAGCACACCTTCCGGACGTCCAGGTACTGGCCGAGGCTCGGCAGTACGAGTTCGAGATCAAGACGGTTCAGCCAACCCACACTCATGGCCGGACCTATGTCGTGGACTACGAGATCACGGTTCCGGCCCACCTCCTTACATCAATCGCAAATGGGAACGGTTCGATCCGCGTCGAGGGTGTCGGGGCGGACGTGAACGTGACCAATGGGAATGGGGATGTCGCTCTCGTCGACGTGGAGGGGAGTAGCTGGATCAGCGTGGGGAACGGCGAGATTTCCGCGTGGACCTTCCTCCCTCCGGGCGGACAGATCGTGCACTCCATCGGAAACGGAACCCTCTTCCTCGAGGTCCAACCGGAGGTGTCCGCTTCCTTTGGTGCCAAAGTCGGTAACGGGATCATCAATGTTTCCGGCCTCGATCTGTCCCAGACCGTGGCCACCCCGAGGCAGATCCAAGGGATCTTGGGTTCCGGGAACGGATTGATCGACCTCTCCGCTGGGAACGGGCAGATCCGAGTCCAGGGCGGATAGCCGGATCGGGCGGCGGGCCTGGGATTTCCCGACCCGTGAACCCGCAACCTACAGGCCCCTCATTCCGTCATATTGAATGAGGGCCTGTAGTTGTTTACCCTCTTTGGGATGCCTGAGAATGGTGTGAGGGAGCAGTTCGTAGTATAGGATAAGTCTGGGGGAAGATTAGGGAGAGCGAAGGATCGTGATACCTTCTTGGATTCTTGCGGTTGGTTTTGGGGTGTTGACCGGCATCGGTGCCCGATATGTGTATCGACGCTGGCGAAGTGCTCGAATTGCGGCAAAACGAGTCGTGGAGAAGCCAAACTCTCACTACGCTTCCGCCATAGTGAAGAACCAGATCGATCGGGAGCGATGGGGACAGGTCAATCTGGAGAGCATTCATCCGCTGAACCGAGAGGAAGTGGAGCGGTTGTTGGCGGTGGCCGACGTTCAGGGGCCCGAGGCTCTCTCCGCTCGGGAACGGCTCTTCCTCGAAACCATGACGAGCCTGAGCTTCGGCTGAGGTCGCCTCTGCAGGAAAGCAGCCTTCCCCCAAAGACGTCTTCGCCCCGGCGAGACTCCTGCCCGCTCCTTAGAACGACCCGGGCTCCAGGTTACCGTAGAGCGCCGGACGACGGTCCTTGAGGAAGGGGAGGTGCCTCCTCACCTTGGTCACCTCTCTGGGATCGACCTCGCCAAGGACCGTCCCCTCTTCGTATTCCGTGGCTTCGGCCACAACGTCTCCCATGGGATCGACAAGGACCGAATCACCTGCGTGGGGGAGCCCGCTTCCCATTCCTACCCGGTTGACGCCAATGACATAGGCTTGGTTCTCGATGGCTCTGGACCGAAGTAAGGTCGACCAGGCGCTCCGCCGCTTGTCCGGCCAGTTCGCGATGACGCAGTAGAGATCCGTCCCCGACGCGACGGGCCGAAACGGTTCTGGGAACCGAAGGTCGTAACAGATGAAGGGAGTGACCCGGACGCCCTCTACTTCGACGGTGGGAACGGATTCGCCCGCCCTATAGTGCCGATCCTCCTCCGCCATGGAAAAAGGATGCAGCTTTTGAAAATGGAGGACCTCTTCCCCGGACGGCGCAAAGATAGAGCAGACGTTCGCTGGCAGAGGATCGGCGGGCTCGGCATACCCGCCGAGGACGAAGACCGAATGCTCGGAGGCCAGCTCTGAGAGAAACGCTCTGGTTTCGGAAGCGAAACCAGAGACGACCTCCGTGTTCATCGAGAACCCGGTGGCGAACATCTCCGGTAGCACGAGGAGCCGGGGCGGAGGGGTGGTGGAGGATCGGGAACTGTCGGAAGGCTGTCCGTCCATGATTCGCTCCACCTTCCTCTCGACCCGCCGGAAGTTCTCCTCAGGTCCCTCCCATACGATGTCCATCTGAATTCCGGCTACGATCATTGGGAATCCCTATCCTCTCATTCTTCTGAGTCGCTCGGCCGCCGCTTCGAGGGTTTCCATCTTTTTACAGAATGCAAATCGGGCCAACCGTCGCCCCTCTTCCGCGTCCGCCTGGAAGAAGGAGCCGGGTGGGATGGCGGCAACCCCATGTTCCTTTGTGATCCACCTGGCGAACTCCCAGTCGTCACCTTCGAACACGGGCGTGAAGTCGGCGAGAATGAAGTAGGTGCCTTTGGGGACTGCCACGGCGAAACCTACGTCCTCGAGGGCCGACACCAGAAAGTCGCGGCGGGCGAGGTATTC
>JABDNZ010000571.1 GCA_013043565.1 Gemmatimonadota bacterium
CCCCCGAACATCTTGATTGCGGCAGGGATGTTGACCAGGAGTAACATCCCCAGGAAAACCGATAGGAGAAATACCCCGGAAAAATCGAAGGTCTTTCCCAGCCAGGCCAGCAGGTAGAACCTGGGAGCCCGGGAGATGAATACACCGAGGAGGTATTTCCAAACCGGATATTCGGTGATGACGACCAGGAATCGGATGGGAAAGAAGGGCACGGGAGTGGCCCCGGCGAACAAGATTGCCAGAAAAGGCATCCGGTTGAATAGATCGGTGACTCTCTTTACGCCCTTTTTCTCGAGACCCTCCCGCAGGGAGGGCATCCCGTAAAAAAGGCCGAAGAACGAATAATTCAGCCCTTCGGCCATCACGGTACTCACCACAGACACCAGCGCCACCACCAGCGGATCGAAGGCCTCTCCATAGTAGATGAGGGCCGGCTCGTGAGGGATCAGGCCGACCAGGAACTCGGACGGGAATGAGTAGAGGAAGAGAACGAAGAGGTTCGATGGGTCCCGGATGTTCTCGAAGAAGAGGAAGTAGAGGAGGAGCACCAGGACGAGGAAGACCTCGAAGAGGATGAGGGCCGTCCTCTTCCGAGAGGTGGTCATGGACTCGTGTCCCACGCTGGTCCCGTCCTTGGACTGTGTCGGCATCTCGTCTTCCGGCCCGAGCGTTCGGATCAGAGTGATTTGGTCGACGGCCTGATGCTGGAAAAGAACATCGAGAAGGGTCTCTCGGTCCAGGAACGGATGCTGGTGTTGCAGGCCGTGCAGCCGTTCCCTCGGGAGAACCCCTCGATCAACTGTTTCTGGTTCGGATAAGCCTTGGTTATGAGGCCGCAAGGCGAGAGGGTTCCGTCAGGGTTCACGACCAGGAAACGTTCCCCGGCTCGACAGCCCGGGATCCCCTTATCGTCGAAGAACGCCACGATGTTGTTCAGGAACGTGGCGTTGGACTTCACCATGTCGTGGGTCCTCTGGTAGTCCAGGATGTCATTGAAGATCTGCCTGAGCTCGGGAAGGTCCTCCTTCGGCACCACGTACCTCTTGTCTCCGGTCCGGAGCCAGGTATAGGGACTGTAATTCAAACAGACACCCCAATCCGTCGCGAGCTTGGCCAGTGGTAGAAGCTCCCTGAAGTTGTCGCTCTGAACCACGCAGTTGAGGGTTATTCTCCTTCTTTGGTCCGGCGTCACGGAAGAGATCAGATCCCTCAAGTGCTCGAAGAGGCCGGGGATCATCCGGAACTCGTCATGACGGTCGTCCGGATAGTCCAGAGAAATGCTGTATGCGTCTACGCCTGCATCGATCGTCTGGGTGATGGCCTCAGGGGTCAGCAGAGATCCATTGGTCACCAAGATGATGTAGGGAGTTCCGTCTGGCTGCTGGACGCCCCTGATGATGTCCAGGACGTCTTTTCGCAGCATGGGCTCACCGCCGGACACCTGGATGACAGGTGGGGAGAGCTCCCGATAGATCCGGGCAAAGTCAGCGGGGGAAGCTTGGTTTTCCTCCACTGGACCGCCCCGGTGACAATGGTCGCAGTCGGCGTTACATGCGTGGGTGATCTCGAAAGAGACGCAAAGGGGTCGTGTGGCGAAGATGTTCGATATGCCGCGCTTTGCGATGGAAAGTTGTCGTCCGATACCAGCCATTCAATCTCTCCCTGAACCTCCCCAGTGGTGCCCCCCCCCGCTCTCTCGGGAGATGGCCGAACCCCTTTAATGGGGCCGAACCGCACCAGATTGCAAGGGTCGCTGGCCGAAGAGTCTCAGAAAAAACCTGTGTGGCCCGGGGCTACCGAGGGTATGTTCAGGTTACTGGGGCCGGGCTGAGAAGGGGTTCTTGGTATTTCGGGGGGAAAGGGTATGGAAAACCAACCCTGGTGGCTTCGCTTCATGGCCGAAGCCGATCCCTGGGTCGTGGTCCTCGGCGCGCTCTTGTTGTTCTTATTGGCCCAGGCCCTGGTCAACCGATTGTTCTTCAAGCTGGCACAGCATATGACCGTCGGCATCAAGGCCGTTTGGGAATTCCTCTCCAATCGGCAGGATTCCTAGATGGGGACGGCGCCCCGCCTCGGGGCCCGTGATCGGCTCCCCTAAGGCCACCATACGATCCCGATCTTGAAGCGCGTCGAGGTGGCATCGATGTCCAGGTTGTTCACCGATATCGCGCCGACGTCCACTTCCGTGAACTCCCCGCTCGAGATCTTCAGACCCGCATCCAGGGCCAGGGTCTGCCTGAGGTAGGCATAGATCCCGCCGCCGAACGAAAAAGCACCGCCGTTAAAGGTTATGTCTGCGGCGTCCTCCCCGTTCACGAGTATGTCTTTCACGCTCGCACCCCGCCCACCAATGGCTACTTCGAGGTATGGTACCCATGATCGGAGCGTGCTGGCGAAGTGGAAGCGGACGCCCAGGTCCGCATGCCCTAGAGTCCAGGTTCCCTGAAACTCGTCCGATCCCTCGGAGTCCACGGACACTCCATCTGCTTCGAAATAGAGGGTGATGATCCGGTTTACCCCGTACCCGACGCGGAAGCCCGCCCCGCCGCCCCCGTCCGAATTCCCGTCCTGTACGCGGAG
>JABDNZ010000252.1 GCA_013043565.1 Gemmatimonadota bacterium
GGCCATAGCAGACGCCGACGGGGGGCTATTCCGATCCGAAGATCGCGGCACAACCTGGAAGAGGGTCAACGACCTCCGTACGTCCTATTGGTACGGAAACATCTACGTCGATCCCGTGAACGAAAACAAAGTCTGGATCATGGGAACGCAGCTCGACGTGTCCATCGATGGAGGAGAGACGTTCGAGAACGACTGGACGGCCCGTGGAATCCACGTGGACCACCACGCCATGTGGATCAATCCGCAGAACACCGACCACATGGTGATGGGAAACGACGGGGGATTCCATATCACGTATGACGGTGCCCGCACGTGGAGTTTTCTCAACAACATTCCCATCGCACAGTTCTACGTGATCGGTGTCGATGATCGGGACCCGTACCATGTCTATGGCGGGCTTCAGGACAACGGCACCTGGGGGATACCGTCGAGGACCTATTCAAGGTCGGGAATCCTCAACGAAGATGTCGTGAACGTCGGCGGCGGGGACGGATTCGCGCCGGTGATCGACCCCAGGGATTTCAGGACCGTCTACTCGGAATCCCAGTACGGTGGCCTGAGAAGGTTCGACCTGTTGGATGGCAGTTCGACGGGTATCAAACCCGTTCCGGAAGACACGACTGAGGCGTACCGCTTCAATTGGAACAGCCCCATCCTCATCTCGCCCCATGACCCGGACGTCATCTACTTCGGCGGAAACAAGCTCTTCAAGACCACCGACCGAGGCGAAAACTGGGAAGAAATCAGCGGGGACCTGACCAAGAACGAGAACCCGTCCGAATGGGAAATCATGGGGCTCAAGCCTTCCCTTCGGGCATATAACTCACTGACTGCAATCGACGAATCCCCCCTCCGGGAAGGGTTGATCTATGTGGGGGCCGACGATGGGACCGTGCACAAGACCATGGATGGCGGGGACACCTGGGACGACATCTCAGACCGGTTCGACTTTGCTGACCCCACGATGAGCGAGGGGAAGTTCGTCACGAAGATCCATGCTTCCTCAAACGATCCGGAGACCGCCTACATCTCGTTCACCGGGCACTACTACGACGATCTCGGTCCGCACCTTTTCCGAACGGTTGACTCCGGAAACAGGTGGACTCGCATCACGGGAGGCATGCCCGCCGAAGCTGTGGTCTTGGTAGTCGTGGAACATCCCGACAACCCGGATCTGCTCTTCGCAGGAATTCACAATGGATTGATGGTGTCCTTGAACGGAGGGGAAAGCTGGACCCGAGCCGGGGGGAACCTACCGCCCGTCTCCGTCAACGACATCAAGATCAAGGACGGAGACCTGGTCCTCGGCACGTATGGCCGCGGTATCATCATTCTGGACGACATCACATTCCTGGCGGACTCAAAGGCCGGAGTCCTGGATCAGGAGGCCTACCTGTTCCCGGCCCATGATGCGGAGCAGCACCACCGGAACAACCGAGACCTCTCCAACAAGGCTGCCCGTTTCTCCGGTCCGAACCCGGACTATGGTGCCTTGATCACCTACTATCTGAGAAACGGCCCTCCCCCTTCCGACCCCACGGGACCGGAGGCCGCATCCGACACACCGGAAGTATCGATCCAAATCCTGGATGCTTCCGATACCGTGATCCGGGAACTCACAGGCCCTGATCGGCAAGGTTTCAACCGAATTGCCTGGGACCTTCGGATGGCGCCAGACACGTCCGAGTCGGAAGGGGAAGAACCTCGGCGGCGCCCGGCCATGACCGACGTCGAACCCGGTCGATACACCGTGAAACTGATGGTTCGTGGCCAGGAGCTGGTCCAGGGCGTTATGGTCGTCCCCGACCGAAGGCGATAGTCCGAAGGGCCCAATCCTTCGGTTGGTCCCTGAGTCGGATCAGTGGGGGACGGGTGGCACTGCTTCCATGAGCAGGGCCATGGCCCGCCGCAACGCGCGCCCACCAGCCGCTGATCCTTTGTATTTGCCCTGACGAACGATCACGAGTTCGTGGGACGGGATGATAGTTGTGCTCTGTCCCCCCGCGCCCCGCATGGCGTAGGCATCCTCGGGAATCGGGAGGGAGCCCGTCCCATTCACCCAGAAGAATGCGCCACCATAGACCGGCCGTCCGTCTGCCACCCAGGCAGGGGCCGGGGTTTTGGCATATTCAGCATAGCCCTGCGGTAGAATCCGCTCACCGTTCCACATCCCATCCTGCAGAAACAGGTTAGCCAGTCGGGCCCAGTCTCTCGGCGGAAGGTACTCGTACCCCTGTGTGAGAATGTTCCCGTAGGGATCTGTCTCCAAGACGGCATCTCGGATGCCGATCTTGTCGAAAAGGTGTCGCTGGGCAAAGGCGTGGTACTCCCCTCCACGACTCTCCACCGCCAGGCGAATCAAATAGTTGGTCAGGGTGGGATCGGAGTTTCTGTACCGGCCCACGGTGTTCGGGGGCCATTGTTGCCCCCGGGTGGCGGCCCACTGAAAAGCGTTCGCCGCGCTTGTGTAAAAGTAAAGGTGGTCCGGATATCCCATCTCCCACCTGAAATCCGGGTCCTGAGGGGCTTTGATTCGGATTCCGGACGACATGCGCATGATATCGCCGATGCGGATTCGTTGGCGGGCATCACCAGGAGCCTGCCACTCGGGGATGGGCGCCGGTTGCCATAGTTCGTACTCACCCTGCTGGATCAACACCCCCATCATCGCCCCGGTAAGACTCTTCCCCATGGACCAGCTTTCCAGTGGGGTGTGAAGATCGATCCCCTCGGCGTACCGCTCTCCCAGGATTCTCCCCTTGTAGGTCACGACCAGGCCCAGGGTCATGGCCTCCGGGGGACCGAAACCCTCCTCCATGGCTCGAGCGAAAAGAGCCGAGTCCACCTCTGAGGGCCAAGGGCCTTCAGTGATCACATCCCCCATGGGCCAGGGGGTAATCGACGGGTCGGGCAGGTCAGGTTCGGTCCTCGACGGGATGAAGAAGATCGAGTCCTCGCCCAGAGGTCGTGTGATGCACCCCTGCCCTCCGTACTTCTTTGCGATACGGGTGATGCCCGACGGGAGGGAAAGCCGGACTTCCTGGCTCTCACGATCGACGATGGTATCCGTCACATGGACCCGATCCTCATAGGGTGCCGAAAAATATCCAACGTTTTCAGCTGCATCGGCCACATCAAGACCCATGATGAACACGGCCGAACAGAGGACTTTCGCAAACCCAGCCGTGGAAAGCTCGATCCTGTCTCCGGGAGGTGGATCCCACTCCCCAGGCAGTTCCAGGGAGTCACCCCTGGCGATGATGAACGCTGTCAGCTCGCTGCCCGTAAGGCCGGTCGGGCCAGGCGGCGGGTCCTCCACCGGCGGCCAATCCTCCCCACCGCAGGAGGTGAGTAGGGTCGTAGTGAACAGGAGTACGAACCATCTGAAGCGGGAATCTGAACGTTTGGGCATGAGTGGCTCCGGTGAGAGGCGCTGAGGCGGCAAGGTAGAACCGCCGAGTTCCCAGGTCCATCCTTGCCCAGGGGAAACGCCCATGCCCACATTCACGCTCCCAGACGATAGGCCATCGATTGGAACCGTCCGACCCTCGGTAGAGGACATAGTCATGAAAAGATCGATCCCAACGGCGATCCGGATTCTCCTTTCCAGCGCGGCTTTGGCCTTGGTACTGAGCCTCCCATGGGCTGTTCTTTCCGGTCAAACCGCAGGCGAGCTGCAGCTTTCTCCCGGATGGGAGATTTCAGGGGTGGGCGATATAGAGAAAATCCTACCTCTACGGGAGCGTGCCCGCGTATACAACGAGATCCTCGAATGGCGACTCGACAACATCCTCCCGGCCATCATGCGTGAAGAAGGCGTCGACATGTGGACGGTGATCAACTTCGAGTACAGTGAGGATCCGATCTACATGACGCTGGTGCCCGAGCCCATCATGAGCGCCAGGCGACTATCGATCCTGGTCTTTCACGACAGCGAGGATGGTTTCAAGAAGTTGACGGCGAATTGGCACGGATCAGGGTCGGCCGGGCGGATGTACGAGAACATCTTCACCGACCGATCGAAAGGAGCGAATCACCAGTTCACTGCGTTGGCCGACTACATCAGGTCGGCCGACCCCGGCAAGATCGCCATCAACTACGCACCCCACTACGAGTACGTCGATGAATTCGCCCACGGGAACGGGCTTTCTGCCTTCCACAAAGAGATGCTTGAACGTTCGTTAGACGATCGGTACCTGAGCCGATTGGTCGCCGGGGAACGGATCTCGATGCGTTGGTATGAAACGCGAAGCCCTCAGGAACTCAGCCTTTACCGGCATCTCGCAGGAATCGGCCACGACCTCATTGGGGAGTTCTTTTCGAACGGGGTGATCACGCCTGATGTGACCACCGCCGAAGACGTTCAGTGGTGGATTCGCCAACGCATCAACGACCTGGGTCTCGACACCTGGTTCCACCCCTCTATCGACATCCGCAGGTCGCCCACGGACACGGAGAAATATGGGAGAGGTGACAATGTGATTCGACGGGGGGACCTCCTTCACTGTGACGTCGGCATAACGTACCTGGGGCTCAGCACCGACATGCAGCACAACGCATATGTGCTACGGATCGGCGAGACCGAGGCCCCGGAGGGTCTCAAGGCACTATTGAGAAACGGGAACCGGCTCCAGGAGATCCACCTGGAGGAGATGAAGGTGGGACGGACCGGGAACGAGATCCTGGGATCGATACTCGAACGGGGCCGGGCCGAAGGACTGAGGCCCAGGGTGTACACACACCCCATCGGGCCGTATGGACATGGCTCCGGGACCATGATCGGCATGACCGAGAAGCAGGAGTTCGTGCCGGGCACGGGAGAACATCCTCTCTTCGCAAATACCGTGTATGCGATGGAATTCTCGGTGGCCGCCAATGTTCCCGAGTGGGGCGGGGTAGAGGTTTCGATGGGGCTGGAGGAGCAAGCGGTTGTGACGGCCGAGGGTGCCCGGTTCGTCGACGGGTATCCGCGGGAGCTTTATCTGATCCGTTAGGGAAAGCCGGCTTGAAAAAGAGGTGGTGCTGAAATGCCTGATTCCCACCGGAACCCGGAACCACGGGACCGGTTCGTTCGGCGGATGAGCCACGGCCCTCTTGTCATGAGGAACGCGGCCGCGACACTCCTGTGCCTGGCGGTAAGCGGATGCGGGGACAAGGGGCCCACCGAACCAGACCCCGTAACTCTCCCAGATCTTTTTGGGAACCAGCTGTACAGATCAGACGGGAGCCAGGTGGGCGTCGGAACGTTAGAGGGCACTTCAATCATTGGGATCTATTTCGCATCCCCAACATGCCCCGCTTGTTTGGCATTCTCCCCCCTCCTGGTCGATGCCTACAACCAGCTGAAGACGGATGGCCGGTCCTTCGAAGTGGTCCTGGTGGTTAACGGCATCAATGTCGCATCGCTCTCCGACTTCATGACCGACTCGGGGATGCCGTGGCTTGCGGTCTCACCTGAAAGCGGCAGACCGAGCGCCCTCGCCCAGCGTTTCAGTGTCCAGTGGGTTCCAACGCTCATCATCATCGATGGCACTGGCAAGATCATCTCGCTGGCGGGCCGGGATGAAATCACCCAAAACGGCCCCGGGGCGTACGACGACTGGATCGCTGCAGGTCCTGGAGGCTGACCAAGCGGACCAGGGCCCGTACCGTCAGCGAATCCTGATCGGCTCGAGGTGCACAGGAGTAATCACGGTCGATCCAGGAGAGATTGTCCGGGCAGTCTCAATGAACGGCAAAAGGTTCCTTTCGATGTTCGCTTGCTGGGAAGACCCATAGGGGAACCGAAAGTTGTCCCAGTGTGTGGGAATCACGACCGGAGGGAAGCCGGTGGCGGTCAGCAAACGCCGATCATAGTCGTAGAGGCCCAGACGTGAACCGTTGATGCCCGCTAGCAGGATGTCGGGCTCCAGGCCCTCGAACTCCCGCTCGATGAAGTTCATTGATCCCATGGCGAGCACGGTATGGCGGTCGAACCGAGCCAGGAAGTTCAGCGAACCGCCCTCGATGAACTGTTCGATCCGCAGGGGCGCTTCCAGATCGGTGCGGTCGTCGTACCGGCGGGAGTCATAATAGTGCTTCTCGCCCAGCGCCGAGTGGAGCCCGGGCATCACCCGCACGCTGAAATCGTCGAATTGGTAGTCCTCTCCGCCCTTGACCGTATAGAGCTGATCGTCCGGGATCCCGTAGGCCCGAAGAATCGCGATGGCGGTCTCGTGCCCGATGACTTTGGCGCCGGTCTTCCGGGCTATGTACGGTACGTCGCCGAGGTGGTCGAAGTGCCCATGGGTGCAGAGAATGAAATCTGCCTCGGTGATATGGGAGTCTATGAGGGCGGTGTCCGACCAAGCCAGGTCGGTTCGGGCGAAGGCAGGCCGATCGTCTTCAGGATGTCCGCCGCCGCCGTATTTGAGGCGAGACAGATAAGGGTCGACCAGAACGACCACCCGTCCGTCTGAAATCCGCCAACCTGCCGTCCCGAAGTAGGTCATCTCGAGGGGCATGCCACCCGTTGGGGATCTGACTTCTGCCTCGTGGGCGACCTCCACGACCAGTTCGATCTCCACCGCCTGGCCCCGAGGAAGGGACGTCATTCCCACCGCGGCCCTGGCATGCCGGCCACGGTCCCCGAAGACTTCAACGATCAGGTCGGAGAACCCGTTGATCACTGCGGGCTGGTCAACGAAGTCCGGGTCGGAATTGACCATTCCGAGCACCTTCACGACTCGCACCACCCTCGAAAGGTCGCCGAGCATCGCCTTGAGCACGGAGAGCTGGTTGATGGCCGTGATGCGTGCGGCTTCGTAGCCCTCCTCAATGGTGAGGTCGGCCCCGAGCTTGCCATGGATCTCGGTGCCGTCCGGCCTCTTGGGTCCCTTCCCCGCCAAGAAGATGAGGTTCCCGGTCTGCACGCCGTTCACGTAGTTGGCTACGGGACTCGGAGGAGTAGGCAACTCGATTCCGAGTTCGGCCAAACGCTTCTCCGGATCGTAGTCCTCGTCCTGCCCGCATACCGGTGAGGCAGCGAAAAGCATGAGGGCCGCTCCAGCAAGAATGCCGAGAACACGAACATGCTTCATCTTGGTTCTCCCAGACTGCAGCCGTGAGTCGATCCTCGGCCGCCTAAGTAGGCACCGGGGTCCAGTAGGCACCGGGATCCAGACCCGGCGTGGTCGCAAAGTAACTCGCCCGTGCCATAACCTGCCATCTGAAACGTCGGCTAGTTGGAGGGACGCCATGTGCCCTCACGGGTTCCGCCCAAGAACGGGACCTTGGGACCGAGCCACGCTCAGTCAGCGGAGATGGCCCGGAGGGCTTTTTTCCGGCTCGGGCTAACCGCAGCTGCGGCCAGGCCGCTGACCGGATGTGGCTCCGACACCCGGCCACTAGTTCCGTAACGCGTTTTGGATCTTCAGCATGAGCTGAGACACATCCATGACCTACCGTCTCCCTCGGTCCAGGCTTCCGGTGGTAGAATCCGGGTCGGGGAGTTCGTCCACCACAGCGTAGTTGTAGACCTGGAACAGATCTCCCAGAGGATGGAAGGTCCATCGAAGGCGGAGTACCCCTAAAACCCCCAGAAAATGGGGACCAGCCAGAGTACCAACACGACGACCAGTGCCGTAAGCGGGAGACCCAGACGGGCGTAGTCCCCGAAACGGTATCCTCCCGGCCCATAGACCATCGTGTTCGTCTGATAACCGATAGGGGTAAGGAACGATGCCGATGCCCCGACGGCGATGGCCATGGCGAACGGTCTCGGGTCCAACCCAAGGCCGGAGGCGGTTGCGAGAGCGATGGGAAAGACCAGGACCGCCGCCGCATTATTCGTGATCATCTCCGTCAGGATAATGGTCGTGAGAAGGACGCCGAGGAGCGCTCCGGTAGCTCCGAAACCTCCGACCAATCCCATGACGCCTTGAGCGAGGATGTTTCCGAGCCCTGACCCTTCCATCGCGGCCCCGATGCCGAAGGCTCCGGCAATCAGGAAAATCACTCCCAGATCCACGGCTTCGAGAGCCTCACGAGGGGTCATCACGCGCGTCCCCACGAGGAGGAAAGCTCCCAGAAGGGACCCCTGGAGAATGGGTAGGAACCCGGTAGCCGCCGACGTCACGATGCCGATGAGCACTCCCAAGACCAGGAAGGCCTCCCGCGTAGATGCTGGCGGCGCCCCTCCCAAATGACTGATGACGAGAAAATCCCGGCGATGACGCCAGAGGCTCCGGAAGCGAGGGCCAGCCAGAAGGACCAGCGTATCCCCAACCCTCAGGGGCACCTCCGCCAGCTTCCCCCGGTACCTCTCCCCCGACCTGTGCAAGGCCAGGACAACCGCCCGATACTCCTGGCGAAACTCGATCTCCCGGAGGCTTCGTCCGGCCAGAGGGGAGTCGGCACCCACCACCACTTCGAAGTAGGTGTGGCCGGGCTCCCGGACCTCAAAGGTATGTTCCGCCTCGGCAGACTCGAGGCCTCTCAGCTTCTTGAGCTCCAGGAACAGGTCTCCCCGGGCTGCGAAGGTCAGTGAGTCGCCGCCCTGAAGCCGGGTTTGGTGGGACGCCGGAGCGATGATCTCGCCCCCCCTACGGACCTCTGCAAGGAAAACCCCGTCGAGGTGCAGAGGCTTGCATTCCTCAACGGTCTTTCCATCGAAAGGGCCCCCCGCCGCCACAACCATGTTCACGGTGTACTCTTTGTACTCCTCTTCGAACTCCCGAAGGGAGCCCCGCCGAGTCGGGAGAAGGAATGAAGCAAAGACGAGGAGAAACAGGATCCCTGCGATGGCCAATGGCAGGCCGATCTTGGAAATCTCGAACATCCCGATTGCCGGCATCCCGTGGGCTTCCAGGAGCCCCGAAACCACGATGGTGGTGGAGGTCCCGATGACCGTTACGACCCCCCCTAGAATCGACGCGAAAGAGAGAGGCATGAGGTAGTGCGACGGACTCTGGCCACGACGCTCGGCCCAGGTTTCCACCTGGGGGGAGACCATGGCGACGATGGGGGTGTTGTTCAGGAAAGCCGAGGCACCGGCAACCGGGACCAGGAGCTTCGCCATTGAACCCCATCCAGGTTTGCCGCCCGACGACCCACTTCCGGCTAACAACACCCGGATGAGAGGTTGAAGACCACCGGTCTTCTCGACCGCCCTTGCGACCACGTATAGGGCCGCGACGGTGAACGGAGCTGGGTTCGAAAACCCGGAGAGGGCTTCGGCCGGCGTTACCACCGCCAGGCCCAAAAGGAGGATAACGGCCCCGGACACCACCATGCTGGGCCCGGGCTTCCCCCGGATAAGCAAGGCCAGGGTTCCCAGCAAAACAGCCAGTGTGATCCAGGTGTCGGAGTTCATTCCAACCTCGAAGACCCGGTACTCCCGGGAGTGTGGTTTTCGTTCATCGCGGGCAGACCGCTACCGTCCGTTGGATCAGAGGCCTCGGAATTCTAAGGTTAACTCCTCTGCCCGGTTTGAACGAGCGGGCCACAACCTGGTAAAGACACGTCTCCAGGCGGGAAATGTTCCGCGCTTGGCGGGTAGGCCGGCAAACGGAGGAAGACGCTGGAATCCAAAAGCCGATTTTGCTTTGGATAAACGATGGCCTGATGGCGGTCTTCTTCCTTTTCAGATCGGTCCGTCGCCCCCGAAACGGGCCAGGTATCCTTCCAGCGTGACCTTTTTCCTGGTTCGTTCGGAGCTCATGGACCGGACTTTCCCATATACCGGGCGCTCGGGCCATCCCCGATCGTACCGGCCCAGACACCAGAAGATTCCACTGTAGGAGTTGGGGTCCCTCCCATCCAGGGCCAGGCGGTCGTTGAGATCGATCATGATCTCCAGGGCCTCCCGAGCCGACGTTGTCCATTCCAAGATCTTCTTGCCCCAGAGCATCCTCAGATAGTTGTGAACCATCCCCTCCTGAAGAAGCTGCCGCTGGGCGGCGTTCCAAAGAGGATCGTGGGTCCGGGCTTCCCGGAATTCGTCATACGTGTAGAGGTGGGACCGGGGGTCGCCTTCGTGCTCCTCCAGGGTCGACCGCGCCCAATCCGGGAGAGACCCGTACTCCGTGTAGTCCTTTTCCCGAGAGCACATATTGAACCCCAGCTCTCGCCAGGTCACGAGTTGATCCAGGAAGGCTTCGGCTCCCGGTCCCATGCCCCACCAGCCAGCCCGAGCACCGTCCGCCCGATCGGAGAGGCGAAGGGGGGTCCACCCCTCCTGCCCGGCCACTTCGGCGAAAACTTGGTGGCTCGAGATGTTACCGAAGTGGAGATACGGAGAGAGCGTGGACGTGGCGTCCTCATCCGGACTGTTCCCTGACTCGTGATAGCGCTGGAGGGAGTTGGAAAGGAAACCTTCGAGTCGGGCTCGGGCGGGACTCGTGCCTCCTTCCGCCCTGACTTTGGACACCGAGACGTCAAGTGGTAGAGCCTGGAGGGCGTTCAGATCTCCCGCCAAAAGCGGCCCGGATGTGGGCGCCCACTGCCGAAGGACAGCCGGATCGAGGGCAGAGTCGACCGATGGGAGCGGATGCGACAGGGGATCCGGTTCAGGGGCCTCGACCAGGTACTCAGGCAGGTTCTTTTGGAGAAAACGGCGAAAGTGATACGCCGCATTGAAGGTTCGATCTGCGACGGCCATGGGGAAGAGGCCGTTGGAATCAACGATTTCCAACCGAGCTTTTAACCGGTTTCCCGCAGCAGCAACCACTCTCGGGAGGAAAAAAGCCGGGAAATCGTCTGCAACTACGCAGCAGGATCGTCCGGCCAGTTCGGGGAGGAGCCCCTTCCCTTCCCCCACTTCCTGCTCGATGAACGGGTAGTGGACCACGGGTGTGCCCTGGAGGGCCCGGGAGCGCTCCGCCATCCCCTCGAGGATAAAGGCGTGGAGGCGCGGACTCGCGTACGGGTAGTCCACCTGGAGAATCTCCAGGATCACCAGAGGCTTGCCGAGGGATCGGGCGATCTCCGTGGATCGCTGAAGGGCGAAGTTCCAGCCCAATCGTCGGTACGCGGTCATCCAGTAGAGGACATAGTCCCCTTCGGGATTCATGGGCAGCTTGTTGCCCAGTCGAATTCTGTAGTCGGGTACGGTATTCATGTCGGAGAGCTACCCGGAAGTCGATTCTCCGTTTCTCTTTTCTCCGACAGGGCCTGGGAGGCGGTAGACGGTGACGAGCCCCGGAAACCTCAGTTGGCTCATCGCGCCTCAAGGGTCAGGTTCACCGAACTCCTCGCGAAGGGACTCGGTGTCCCAGCCGGCATCCCGCTCCTCCCCCTCCCCCTCCAGCTCAGATAACATCAGCTCCTCCAGGGTCGATATCCGCTCCCGGGCTGCGCTGAAGTAGGCCGCCCGATCATGACGCATCTTTCCCAGGTCACGAACCGAGTCCTCGTCATGCCGGAAGAAGGTTCGACTGGCCCTCTGGACCTGGTGGGCTGGTCTTCCGAGGAGCTTGAGGGCCCCTACCCCCACTCGGAGAGCCGTCTCCACACCCTCCCGGTACACGTGCTCGACACCCTGTTCCAGCAGTTCATACGCCTCGGGCCGGCCCGCCACGCGACTCAAGATCGTCAGGTGGGGAAAGTGCTTCCTCGCGACATCGAGGATCTTCCTGACCTTACCATGGTCGTCGACGGCGATGATGAGGATCTTCGCTCTGGCAGCGCCCGCGGCCCGGAGAAGGTCGTGCCGGGATCCATCCCCATAAAACACCTTGAGAC
>JABDNZ010000577.1 GCA_013043565.1 Gemmatimonadota bacterium
GGCGGCGCCTGGGAGGAAAACACCTATATGTTCCGGCGGCAGAGCCAAGCCCCTCCTATGGACCGCTCCGCCAAAAACGGGATTCGGTTGGCCCTCTATCCTGACCCAGAGGGCATCACTCCGGAAGCATTTCGGTTTGAATCATTGAGTCGCATCGAGGACCTCCAAGCTCGGGAACCGGTACCCGATGCCGTGTTCAACGCCTACCGGGAGCAGTTCGCCTACGACACGACAGATTTGAATGCCCAGGTGGAGTCCCGGGAGGAGAGCCCGGAGGGGTGGATCCAAGAATTGGTCACCTTCGATGCGGCCTATGGTGGTGAGCGAATCCTTGCCCACCTCTTCCTCCCCTCCAACGCCGCTCCTCCCTACCAGACGGTGGTCTACTTCCCTGGAAGCGCTGCCGTTCGTGTGACATCGAGCGAGGACATGGAGAGCTACTACGAGTTCCCTTTATTCCTCTCTTTCTTGGTAAGAGACGGCCGTGCCGTGCTCTTCCCCATCTACAAGGGCACCTTTGAGCGTGCCGATCCGGAGCTAGCTGCCATTCACGGCGGTGCCGAGTCGTATGCTTTTAGGGACTTCCTAGTGCAGGCGGTCAAGGATCTCAGACGAAGCCTGGACTATCTGGAAACCCGGCCCGACATCGACAGCCAAAAGCTGGCCTACTATGGCATGAGTTGGGGGGGGCGGCTCGGATCTCTCGTCCCGGCGGTAGAAGAGCGATTCGGCGCCAGTGTCCTCATAGGGGGAGGCCTGGGGCGTCCGACCCTTCCGGAAGTTCATACCATTAACTACGTGACCCGGGTCAGAACGCCAACATTGATGTTGAACGGGAAGTACGACATCGATGCCGACACCCGGATCAGACCCATGTATGACCTTCTCGGAACCCCGGAAGAGGACAAGCGGCTCATCGAATACGAGACTGATCACATCCCTCCGCGGGCGGAATACATCAAGGAGATCCTGGCCTGGTTGGATAGGTACCTGGGGCCGGTGAATTGATGGCGAAACCGCCCGGGCAGCCTTGAGGCCACCCGGTCGGTTTCGCTTGCTAGCGTCCGAGCTTCAGCTTCGGATCGCCACAACTCTCGCCGAGGCGGCTAGAAGAGCCCAACCACCTTTCCGCTCTCCGGGTCTACGTCGATGCGCCGGTAGGCCGGGTTGGATCCCGTTCCGGGGAGGAGCTTGATGTCGCCGGCCACCGGGACGACGAACCCCGCCCCCCGGTAGGTGAGGACGTCGGAGATTGGAAGTGTCCAACCAGTGGGCCGACCCTTTTTGCTCGGGTCGTGGGAGAGGCTCAGGTGACTCTTCACCATGCAGACCCCCAGCTTGCTCAGCTCCTGGTCCGCCTCCACCGTCTTGATCTTCTGCTCGGCGGTCTGGGAGTAGGTCACACCATCCGCTCCATAAACCTCGGTGGCGATCTTCTCGATTTTGGTCTTCAGAGGATCGGAGTCCGGGTACAGGAACTTGAAGTCGGGTTTCTCCTCGGCGGCCTCCACGACCACGTGGGCGAAGTCCTCTGCACCTTCTCCGCCCAGCTCCCAATGCTTCGACACGGCGAAGCGGGCACCGGCGGCCTCGGCAGCCTTTCGCACCACCTCGACTTCATCGTCTGAATCGGTGTAGAAGTGGTTAAGGCAAACGACCGGATTCACACCGGCTTTCCGAACGGTTTCGATATGTGCGATGAGGTTCTCGACGCCGCCTTCGACCAGGTCGGGGTGGGACTCGGTATAGGCCGCATCCAAGGGCCGGCCTGGGAACACGGCTGGTCCGCCCCCGTGCATCTTGAGGGCTCTGATCGTGGCCACGATCACGGAAACGTTCGGCGTAAGCCCGCTGAACCGGCACTTCAGATTCCAGAACTTCTCGAAACCGATGTCGGCTCCGAATCCGCTCTCCGTGATATGGTAATCAGCCAGTTTCAGTCCGACTTTGTCTGCGATGATGGACGACTGGCCGATGGCGATGTTTGCGAAGGGACCGGCGTGAACCAGTGTTGGCTGCCCTTCAATCGTCTGCAGGAGGTTGGGATTGATGGCCCGAGCCATGAGAGCCGTCATGGCTCCGCCGACCTCCAGGTCCCCCGTGGTCACCTCATTCCCCTGCTTGTCCCAGGCCACCACGATCTTGTTCATGCGTTCCCGCATGTCGGCCAGGCTCGTGGCGACAGCCAGGATGGCCATGACCTCGGAAGAGACGGTGATCTGGAACCCGCTCTTCATCATGAACCCGTCCATCTTCCCGCCTATGCCGATGACGATGTCCCGGAGGGCCTGAGCGCAGAAGTCCATGGACCACTTCATGTTCATGTTGCGCGGATTGATGTCCAGGCGACGGAGGTTTTTACTGGCCAGGATGTCGTCATCGTAGTTGAACTCGTGCTGCATCCGGGCGGTGGTGGCGACCATGGCCAGGTTGTGGGCGTTGTTGATGGCATCGATGTCACCGGTGAGCCCCAGGCTGAAGTCGGTCAGAGGGATGCATTGAGCCAAACCGCCGCCGGCCGCTGATCCCTTGATGTTGAATGTGGGCCCGCTGGAAGGCTGCCGAATCGCCGCGATCACGCTCTTGCCAAGCCGCCCCATACCCTGGGTCAAACCCATAGTTGATGTAGACTTTCCCTCCCCTAGAGGGGTTGGGGTGACCGCCGTAACCTCGATGTATTTCCCGTCGGGCTTATCCTTGAGGCGGTCGAGGATATTCAGGTAGTCGAGCTTGGCGACATAGTGGCCGTAGGGCAGGAGTTCCATCTTCTCCAACCCGAGCTCTTCTCCGAGCTCGTATACGGTTTTCATGTTCGCTTCGGCGGCCTCGGCGATCTGCCAGTCGGCCATCTGGGTCGGGTCGAGTTTCGCCATGATTCTATCGTTTCCCGGTCTAGAGTTTCTGGGCGTTTTTTTGTCACACGCGGGGTGCCTGCAGTCCATCTCCGGGCAGGCAAGAAACAGTCAATGAGGGTAGGACCTGGGGGAGGATCAGACAAGGGAACCCTCGTCTTTTCGCGGCAGGCGGCCTGATGAATGAGGGGGGTGCTCGGTTTGCTTCGCAGCGGGGGGC
>JABDNZ010000579.1 GCA_013043565.1 Gemmatimonadota bacterium
GCGGAGGTCTATGGAAGACCGGGAATGCGGGCATCTCCTGGCAAAACATCTCCGACGGGTTCTTCAATGTCGGGACTATCGGAGCCATTGGGGTCGCCGAAGCGGACGTCAATGTGATCTATGTCGGCACGGGTGAGGCCCCGATCCGGGGCGTCACTACAAGTCACGGCGACGGCATGTACAAGTCAACGGACGCCGGGGCCACATGGACCCATATTGGCCTTCCGGATGCCGGCCAGATCGCGCGCGTGATCGTGCACCCGAAGGATCCGGACCTCGTGTATGTGGCGGTCCAAGGACAAATCTGGGGCCCGAATGAAGAACGGGGGGTGTACCGAAGCACCGATGGCGGTGCCAGCTGGCAGCCCGTGCTTCAGGTCGACGGAGAGACAGGGGCAACGGACTTGTCGATGGACCCGACCAACCCCCGGATCCTATACGCGGCCATGTGGGAACACGGGCGAAGGCCCTGGTTCGTGAAATCGGGAGGGACCGCCGGGGGCATCTTCAAGTCCACGGACGGTGGTGACAGCTGGGAGAAACTCGGTGGTGGCCTCCCGGAATTGATCGGGAAGATCGGGATCGATGTGGCCGCCGGCAGCCCGAACCGCGTCTATGCCATCGTCGAGGCCGAGTTGGACAAAGGCGGTCTATACCGGAGTGATGACTACGGCGAAACCTGGACCCTCAAGAATGGCGATCGCATCCTGTGGTCCCGGGCCTGGTACTACAACCACCTCAAGGCCGATCCCCTGGACGAGAACACGGTTTACGTCCTCAATGCGCCCTTCATGAAGTCCATCGACGGCGGGGTGACCTTCGAGAAGAGGCCGACGCCCCACGGGGACCATCAGGACCATTGGATCAACCCCGAAAACAGCCTGAACATGATCAACGGCAACGACGGCGGCGCCACCGTGACCTTCGACGGTGGCGAATCCTGGTCCAGCATCATGAATCAACCCACGGCCCAGTTCTACCGGGTGATCACGGACAATCTGGTGCCGTACAGGATCTATGGCGGCCAGCAGGACAACTCCACGGTCGCCATCGCGAGCAGGACGTTCAGCGGTGGGATCGGCCACGACGATTATTTCGACGTTGGTGGAGGAGAGAGCGCCCACATCGCTTTCGACCCGGACGATCCGCGATTCATCTACGCCACCACCATCAACGGCACGCTCACCGAGTACGACCGCGAGACGGAGCGGCTGCGCCCCATCAAGCCGTACCCGGAATATGTCTATGGGCAGCAGTCGAAGGACCTGAAGTACCGAACCAACTGGAATGCGCCGGTTATCGCATCTCCCCATGATCCAGATGTCCTCTACTACGGCACCCAGATATTGCTGCGAAGCACCGATCGAGGGGTGACATGGGAGGAGCTCAGCCCGGACCTGACCAAGAACGAGAAAGAAAAGCAGGGACTGAACGGCGGTCCGCTGACTCCAGAGAACGTCGGTGCCGAGTTCTACGGCACGATCTTCTACATCAGCGAGTCCCCTCATGAGCAGGGGACCATCTGGGTAGGAAGCGACGACGGGCTCCTGCACCTGACTCGCGACAACGGCGGAAGCTGGGAAGACATTACCCCGGGGAACCTTGACGGGGCACAGATCAACGCCATCGAGGTGAGCCCCCACCAACCAGGCACCGTCTACGTCGCGGTGACCGGATACAAGCTGAACGATTTCCGACCTTACATCTACAAAGGGACGGAGTACGGTCGGAGCTGGGAGCGGATCGATCGAGGCCTGCCCCAGGACAACTTCGTGCGGGTGGTTCGGGAGGACCCAGACCGAGAGGGCCTTCTGTACGCCGGCACGGAAGGCGGGATGTTCGTTTCCTTCGATGGTGGTGTTACCTGGCTATCCCTGGATCTGAACCTTCCGCCGGTCCCCATCACGGACCTCACCCTAAGGCAGGGGACCCTGGTCGCAGCCACCCAGGGTCGAGGATTCTGGGTGCTGGACGACCTGACGGTCCTTCAGCAGGCCAGCCCCGGGCTTTCGGAAGAATCCATTCACCTTTTCGCCCCCGACCCGACTCCCATGATTCGGTACGGGGGGGGCGGGAACGGGGAGGGGAAGAATCCCCCCAACGGAGCGGTGCTCAGCTATTTCATCGCCGACGAACACGATGGTCCCCTCACCATCGAGATCAGCGATCCGGCCGGGAATGTCGTTCGGGATTACTCGAGCGAGGAGGGAGAGTTCGAACGCTGCATCATCGGGAATATGGATCAGCGGCTTCCGTTCACGGTTCGTTACCCGACCAAGAAGCCCGGGTTGAACCAGTGGGCCTGGGATCTGCGCCGAAACGGACTCGGTTGCATCGACAACGTCCAGCTGTTCGCAGGCTTCTCGGGCGCTAGCGTGGTTCCGGGAGAGTATCGGGTCCGGGTGGCCATCGGCGGCGGGGAGAGCACCGCGGGGCTGACCCTTCTTCCCGATCCGCGGGCGGATGCTTCACCTGCCGACTATGCGTTCCTCGATGAGCGGCTTCGTGAAGTCACGGACCTCCTCAACGACTTGCTGGCCGACCTCGATGCAGTACGAAAGGCCCGTCGGCAGATCGAAGCCCTGATGGAGGATTACCCCGAGGACTCTGAACTCGGGGAGGCCGGAGGGTCGGCCATACGGCGGCTGGTCGATTGGGAGAATCTGGTCACCCAGAACCAGTACGGGACCTACGAAGACGAGGACAGCATGCCCCCGATGCTCGACGTTCATGTCCGACACCTGCTGGACGTGATGGACGGAGCTCGGGCCCCGGTGTCGGCAGGTTCCCTCCAGCGTCTTGAAGACCTGAAGGCCGAATGGAATGAGCGGAGAACGGAGCTGGCCGCAATCGGTTCATCCGATATTGCCACTGTAAATGCCTGGGCACAAAACAGCGGCGTCGCCCATGTATCGACCCCCGGTGGAGGGTCGTGAGGGTCCTTTCGGGAGTGGACGGACCACCCGGCCACAGATGGAGAAGAGGAGTTCCGAGATGAACCGCAAATCCCCGAGCCGGGAGATCCATTTCACATGTCTCCTGGCCTTCCTCGTCTTCAACGCCTTATCCGGGCCCTCCCTTGCCGCTCAGCCGCAGGCCGAAGGCTCATCCGAGGCAGGACCCGCCTCTGGGCAAGTGACGGAACGCCGAGCCCTCACCATCGACGACCAGTTCCTGATCGAGAGGATCGGATCGCCGAGGATCAGCCCGGACGGGCAGCGCATCGCCTACACCGTTGGCACGACCGAGTACGATACGAACAGCTCGGAGACGCGGATCTGGTTGGTCGATCGGGATGGCGGTCCTCCGGTTCCCATGACGGGAACGGGAAGCTCTGCATCGAACCCCCGATGGAGTCCGGACGGCAGCCGACTGTCCTTTTTGGCGGAAAGGGGAGGTGGAAAGACCCAAGTATGGGCCCTGAATCTCCTGCACGGGGGGGAGGCGGAACTCCTCACCCGAACAGAAGAGAGCGTTTCAGCCTTCGAGTGGGCGCCCGACGGCCAGCGCCTGGTGCTGGTTATCAAGGACCCACGGCCGAAAAAGAACCCGGCGGCCAAGACCAAATCCGGTGAGGACATCCCAGAGCCTTGGGTCGTAGACCGACTGCAGATCAAGCGGGATTACATAGGCTATCTGGATCACCGGCGGGATCACCTCTACACGTACGATCTGGCCACCGGGGAGACCTTGCAGATCACCTCGGGTGACTACGACGACTCCGGGCCCGTTTGGTCCCCGGATGGCGAAGCAATCGCCTTTGTCAGCAACCGCACCCCTGACCCGGACGCCAATTTCGACACCAACATCTGGCTTGTGGACCCGGAAAACACGGACCCGGGGGCCAACCTGACACAAGTAACCACCAATCCCGGCCCGGACCGATCCCCTGCGTGGAGCCCTGACGGACGGCGGATCGCCTATATCACCGAGACCGACGTGGATCATGCGCCATACGACGTCCCCCAGGTTGCCGTGATCGAACCCGGTGGTCGGGCCATGCTCCTATCCGAGAGCCTGGATCGGGGTGTCAGCAACCCGGTGTTCAGCGGTGACGGAGGCTCGATCTACTTCCAGGTCGAGGACAGTGGAGAGAGCCACCTCGCCATGGTCTCGTCCCGAGGGGGACCCGTCACCCGTGTCATCGAGGGGCCCCGGGCCGTGAGCGCCGTGACGATCGCCGAGGACGGCAGCATCGTCGCACTCATCAGCGGGCCCCACGACCCCGGCAGTCTCTACCTCAGGGAGGACGGCGGCGGGCTCCGGAAACTCACAAACAACAACGAAGAGCTGCTGGCCGGCCTCCAGTTGGCTGAGGTGGTGGATGTGCGGTTCCCCAGTGCCGACGGGACGGAGATCGAGGGTTTTTTCTTCAAACCGCTCGGTTTCCAGGAGGGTGTACGGTACCCGACCATTCTGCGGATTCACGGTGGACCCGTTTCCCAGTATACCTACGGTTGGAACTACGAAGCCCAGCTGTTCGCTGCCAACGGCTACCTCGTGGTGACCACGAACCCTCGAGGATCGTCGGGCTATGGCAAAGCGTTCCAAATGGGGATATGGCAGTCCTGGGGGG
>JABDNZ010000004.1 GCA_013043565.1 Gemmatimonadota bacterium
GTCGGCTATGGAATCATGCTCACGGCCGTGTGGCAGAATGCCTTCGCGACGCCGATTGTCGGCGAGCAAGAGGACCGTGAACAGACGCTCATCGATAGCGGCCTCTATTCACGGGTCAGGCATCCCATGTATCTCGGCCACCTGTTCTTCCTTGCAGGGCTCTCCTTTTGGCTCGGAAGCTACCTGGGCTCCCTGACGATCCCGGTCGTTTTCACCCCTGTCATCACCAGAATCCTCATCGAGGAAAAAACCCTGGTGGAGACGCTTCCCGGGTATTCCGGATACATGGAGCGGGTGCCTTTCAAACTCATTCCCTATGTCTGGTGACCCTGTGAAGGACGTCGAAGCAGCGGTCCGGACGCAAAGGAGAACGATATGACGAAGACAGGGAAGACGGTCCTCATCACCGGAGCGTCAACGGGTATAGGGAAGGCAACTGCCCTGACCTTGGACGCCAACGGATACAAGGTCTTCGCCGGCGTGCGGAAGGAAGCAGACGGTCAGGCGCTGAAGGAAGAAGCATCAGACGCGCTTACTCCACTGCTTCTAGACATCACCGATGACGACGCTATCGCCGGTGCAGCGGCCAGGGTTGGAGAGGAGACCGGAGGGAAGCTGTCTGGTCTGGTGAACAATGCCGGGATGTCCCTTAACGGGCCCCTGGAGCTCACTCCCGTCTCCGAAATCCGGAAGTTGTTTGAGGTGAACGTGGTGGGCCTCTTGGCCCTCACCCGGTCGTTCATTCCCCTACTCAGGGAAGCACCGGGTCGGTTGATCAATATCAGCTCCGGCCACGGTCTCCTGGCTATCCCCGACAAGAGCGTCTATGCGGCATCGAAGTTCGCTGTGCAGGCCATAAGCGACTCGCTCCGGCTGGAGCTTCGCCCGTTCGGTATCGCGGTCTCCAACCTGGTGGTTGGAAAGGTGGACACGGCGGTCCTGGGGAAGATTCTGGAGGAAAGGGAAAGGCTGGCGATGGCCGCAGACCCGGACGTGCTCGAGCTGTATTCAACCCTCTTCGAGTTCTTCGACAAGGAGGTGAAGAACCTGCCGGGAATCCCACCGGAAGAGGTGGCAAAGGTAATTGCCGAAGCCCTGTCTACTCCAAAACCCAAGGCTCAGTATCTGGTCGGACCCGGGGCGAGGAAGATGAAGAACCTCTCGAGGCTTCCCCGGAAGCTCCGGGAAGGGTTGATGTACAAAGCGCTCTATGGGGGGAGGAGGTCATGACCACCTTGGAGACACTCCATTTGCGCATGGCCGGCGACGACCTGGATGAAATCGTGGATCAGGTTCGGAAGGCTACCGGCTACCCAGGGGGATCCCCATTCGTATCCATCTATCGCCACTCAAAGGTGCAGGGGGATCTGCTGGTCCAAGTCGTCAGTGACGACCCAAACCGGGAAGCGGTGACCAGCGAGTTGGGCATTGGGTTGGCGGCCCTGCTCCGCACCCACGGTCTAGTTGAGCATTCGGTATGGGTGAGCCCAGCGGTACCTGCCGAAGGGGATCCGGCCCTCGTTCAGAAGGAGAACCGACAATGAAGGCGGAAGAACTGGAAAACTTTGGCGCAGGGCTGGAGATGCCGAAGGAAGCAGTGAAAGAGCAGGGCAAAATCATGCTTCGCGCTCTGCGTAAACGATTCGGTATTGTGGGGATGCTGGGAATCTTCAAGGACACCTGGGCACATGAACGGCGTTTGAGGAAAGACCATTCGGAGACACGCCGGAAGGCGGCGGCCATCAGCCCTATCATTGAAAAAGAGCTCTTCACCTTCTCCGCCTTGTTCCTTGCTCTGGCAAAGCGGCTTGGCCGCGAAAAGGCTTACGAGTTCTTCAAAACCAGAGTAATGAACGAAATCGCCCAGATCTCCATGGGCCATATCTATCAGGTGGAAGACTTGAAGAGATGTGAAGGTGACACTTTCGAGAACTTCAAGAAGTTCAACATTGCCCTGTTCCAGCGCACCACCAGGGACGGCACCTGGCACATGGAAAGCTATACGGACGACCCTGACAAGCTGACCATCAACATTACCACCTGCGCAAACGTAGAGCTGTTCGGCGAGTTGGGCGTACCAGAGATGGGCAAGTTTGGCTGCGACCACGATCTGGCCGGCTACGCGGTGATTGAAGAAGCCGTGGAGTGTGAGTTCCGCAGGCTCTGCACCATTGCCGAGGGAGACGACAGGTGCGTCTTCGAGTTCTACAAGAGCGGAACGGCGCCTGATAACGCGCACCTAAACAAATAGGCCCACGAGAATGAGCACGGAAATGAAGCGAGTGCTGGTGGCCGGTGCCACAGGATATCTCGGGAGATTCGTAGCCAAAGAACTCAAGAGCCGTGGCTACTTCGTCCGAGCCCTGGCCCGGTCTCCGAAGAAGCTCGATCCGATCCGCGACTCCCTGGATGAGGTCGTCCAGGCCGAAATCACCCAGCCCGACACGCTGGCAGGGGTGTGCGACGGAATCGACGTGGTTTTCTCATCGGTGGGGATCACAAAACAAAAGGGGAACCTCACCTTCAAAGACGTGGACTACCAGGGAAACCGGAACCTTCTCGAAGTCGCCCAGCGAGCCGGGGTGAAGAAGTTCATCTATACCTCGGTCTTCCGCGGACCCAACCTCCTTCACCTTGACATCGTCAAAGCCCATGAAGACTTCGTGACCGTCCTCAAGGCCTCGGATATGGCGTATACCGTCGTACGCCCCACCGGCTTTTTTTCCGACATGGGAGAGTACCTGAAGATGGCCCGGAAGGGTCGGGTTTACCTGATCGGAAAAGGCGACAACCGGATCAATCCCATCCACGGCGCCGACCTGGCCGACGTCTGCGCGGACACTGTCGATCAGGATGTATTGGAGATGGACGTGGGTGGGCCTGAGATTCTGACGCACCGGGAGATCGCGCGGCTCGCCTTGGAAGCCGCGGAGAAGCACGGGCGTATTCCCTCGGTGCCGGTTTGGGTGATGCGTGGTGCCGTGTCGATCACCAGAATATTTAGCCGGCACCAGGGGGAACTCCTGGCATTCTTCACTGAAGCCATGACTGCCGATGCTGTTGCGCCGGCTATGGGCTCCCGATCCCTTTCAGACCACTTCAAGGGACTGGTGGCGGCGGGCTGAGCGACTGGCTTTTGTCCAGCCATGAGCGGTGGAAGTGGGGCCTGCGCCTGCCTCCGACGCCAGCAACCATGACCCCCTATCTGGGACCGCAGGAGGTGTGATGGAAGTCATCCTGGAGGGAATAGCCGCCGGAGTTTTGGGGACGGTGGCAATGGATCTCGGGAACCTGCTTCTTTCTCGGGCCGGGACTATCTCGAAGATCGACGTGGGAATGATCGGAAGGATGGCCGCAGGGTGGAGCCGTGGGCGTTTCCGGTATCGGCACCCCGGTGAAATGGAAGAAGTCCCAAACGAAAAGCTCTACGGGTACATCACGCACCTCGCCATCGGCGTGGGTTTCGCGGTCCCGTTCGTGGTCGTTTGGCCCGTGTTTGTCGGAGGGCCTCCCTCACCGACGTGGGCCATTGTTTATGGGCTCGTGACCACTATGGCCTCTTGGTTCTTCGTTTACCCTTCCATGGGCTTTGGAGCCTTGGGTCGACGGTCGCCCGATGGCCTGAAGGCTGTTCTCTCTCCCCTGGCCAACCATCTCTTCTTTGGACTGGGTATGGCGCTCGGGATCACGTTGTTTTGATCGCGGAACCGGGGGAAAGCCTGCATAAGTGGGGGCAGGAAGGTCCCCCGTAGATTCGTCGGGATGGGGTCCAAGGTCAGGTCTGCGTGGATTTCCGCCCTCCACCTCACGCCCATCCAGCGTGCGTACGGGGCACCGAATCCCGGCAGATTGCCGTACTTTCACGGGTAGGACGCACGATCTGCCGTACTTCGTGTCAATCCGGCCAGATCGAGATGGAACCTCCTCACGAAAATGATGCCCCAGATCGCATCTGGGGCCCACGTCGAGGAGCCTGACGTGCCTTACTTCCGGACAAAGGAACTTGAGGTGGTTTGCGACCCACCTGGGCTCATTGATATCGATGGAGACATCTTTGGCTTCACTCCAGCGAGGTTCAGCATCGTTCCACAAGCGGTGGAGATCCTTTGCCCCGGCGGCTGAATGGAACGGCCTTTCTTCGTAACGCCCGGTTCCCGCTCCGGCCTCAGAGTGCGCTGCTGCGCTGAGACAGGTAGACTGAAAGTGAGCACCGGCCGGGCCCTCCGGGACCTCGCCGGCAGTAGCACCAGGATAGTGGCAATCAGGTGGGCTCCCGGCTCCGGTCGGGAACCGAATGGTTCGTTAAGCGACGAGTAAGGCCGATTCTGGTGTTTAAGGAGTCCTTCTGAGAAGGAGAATGGGGTATGGATGAGAGTAACCCATTGGATCGATTCAAAAGGACCGGGACTGGTCTCTCATTCATCATCTTCCCCCTGGTGTTTGTTTTCGCCTTCGCGGGTCACCCTGACCTGCTGAGTCCGAATCTCTTGAGTCCCGAGGAGTTGATCCTGAGAGCCCGAAACGCCCCGTTCCTGCACTTCGGGCACGCTCTCGTCACACTGAATACCGCCCTTCTCGTGGTTGCTGCTCTTCACTTCATGACTGTGTTGGATCGAGGCTCAGCGGCTTGGGCTGGGTTCGTCGGCGGAGCGCTCGCCATCTTGGGAGCCCTCCTATTGGCTGCGGACAAAGGAGCGTTGTGTCTGACCATGAGCGCTCTCGAGACTGTGCCCGAGGGTGAGTTCACGGAGATGATGCCTGGCTTGTTGGCTATGTTCGGGAAGAAAGGGTGGCTTGTGCTGCTTTGGGGCCTGCTCCTCCTGCCCATCGGCTTTGCCATCCAAGCCGTCGCTCTAATCCGGTCCCGGGCTTTGCCCCGATGGCAGGGCATCTTCTTCCTGGTGGGCGTATTGTTCGTGGGCACACCTGACGGGGCTGAGATCATCAATCTGACCGCCGCCATTGTGCTGGCGGTCGCTTTCGTTCCGTACGGAATTCGACTTATCAAGGCTCGGTCGGCCACCCCGGTAGCGGAGACCTGAAAAGGGGGATTCCCAAAGTTCGACGACCCCTCGTCGCTTAACAGCGGGCCTTTCGCTCGTGGCCCTGCGCCGGAGAGGCTGACGGATCGAAAGTACGTATGAGCAGAGAGGCCGACTCCAGGTACGGGCCTCGCGGCCCGCCCGGCAGCCCGCGAGGCGTTACGTGAAAAGCCGGTGGACAGAACGGCAGAGGGTGAGGCATCTTTCGAAACCTGCCAAATTGGGCAAATCGAACCGCAATCACTGCTGTTGATTCCAAGAGAGGGGGAGTGACGGATGCCAATCCATTTCAGTGATCGCGACGTCGCATCTGAGGTCGACGGAGTGAACTCCGCCCTGATCGTTCCGTGCATCATGTGCCCGGCCGCGACGGTGGCTGAGAGAGAGAAAGAGCCGTTTTTGCAGCTTTTCAAGAGCCCCTTCAAGTCGGCACCATTCGAACGACATATCAAGGCGCTGCAATCCCGCCTTGCAGACAAGGGGGTGCAGACCGAGGTCTTCAAGAGCCGGGTCTATCATCAGTGGTTTATGTGCATGTGGACTGAGGGCCGGCGCGAGAAGCTGCGCCAACGGGCCAGCGGGCATGATGCCGTGATCGTGCTTGGCTGCGATTCCGCGACCGAAACCGTTCGCGAGGCGGTAAATGCATCTTCCTGCAAAGTGATCGAGGGCATGAAGGTGAGCGGCATCATAAATGCGCAGCTCGGCTTCCGTTTGCCCGGGGAGATTGTGTTCGGCAGCTGCCGGATAGTACCCATTTCGGGGCACAAGCAGGAAGCGAGCGCAGCTCACTGACCTTAGAGCGATCTCGGCCGGCTGGGGTCAAATAAAGCATCGACGGGGCGTCACGCCAACGAATACGCCAATGCAGGTGTCGGTGCACGCTCATGTCGCCGTTTTTCGGTCCCCAGCATCCGCGGTAGACTAGAGAATGGACCACTAAGTCTAGGGACTCAAGCCGATCATACCTGGCAGTGGGCGGCTCTTCACCGTAACGCCCGTTTACCGCTGGGCCCTCAGAGTTCGCTTTCGCTCAGAACTCTTATGGCAGTATCCTGGTCACCACGGGCCCGGCCC
>JABDNZ010000008.1 GCA_013043565.1 Gemmatimonadota bacterium
CCGAGACATGGTCGAAGTCAAGATAATTGTTGCTCGATAGCGCCAAATCCGCGAGGTCGATTCCGCTCACCCCCGGAGTTTCAAGGAGTTCGTCCCAAAGCTCATGAAAACGACGGGAAACCGGTTCAGGGATCGCATCCCTGTACCGTACCTCTGTGGGTGTCGAAACCAGGACGAGCCGAACTCCCCGTTTGACGGTCTCAGCAACTATCCTCCTTCGACCGAAGAAGGAGATTCCGACCGGAAGTATGATCTCCAGTGTCCCTGGGAATACACGGAACCCCAGCCCTGTGAGGAGTTCTGCGAAAGACTCGAGGAAGAAGTTCGAATACTTGAAAAAGCCCAATAACCCCAGATTCGCGGTGAGGCTGGTGGCCAAAAGGAGTCGCCTGATGGACTGCCTCTCAGCCCGCCCCAGCCCCAATCCGACAGCGAAATCAAGTAGGGAGCTGAACGCGATCAGGATGAGGAAACGCCAATCCCACCATCCGTAAAACACGTAGCTGGCAACCAGAACGAAGGCGTTCTGGGCCTGCAATCGATGCCGAAGGAGCCAATACCCCGTGAATGCAAGCGGGAGGAAGACGGCGAAGGCCAACGAGTTAAAGAGCATTCACCGAGTCCTGTGGGAGTCTTCGAGGGCGGAGTGGATCCTTCGACGGCCAACGAGGGAAGCGAGAACGATGCCAGCCCGTTTTCTCTCCGGGGCACACCGATTGCACCCCGAGAAGCGTTTAAACCAGGCTTGGATGTTTGATCGCCTGGAATCCGGGCCCTTCCGTGAGGGTTTAGGACCCGGGAAGAGACCGGCACGCCCTCGGAGGGTGACGTTTGAAAGCCACACCGCGGGGCTTGACCGCTACGCTCGGGTTATGGTGGCTACGCCCATCGGAGTATTTGCTTTGGTCCTGGGCTTGGCACTCGGGACCGGGACGGAGGCCGAGGGGATCTTGGGTTTCTACCTCCTTTTGAATCAAGGTGTTCTGCTGGTCTTTGTACTTGCATGTTATGCGTTGGCAACCTTTTTTTGCCGGGTGAGTTTCCGAGTGTTCCCTCGGGCTGCAGCTCGTCCCCGATCAGTGGGCATCGGCACCCGTTCCTCTTATGAACTCCGGCCGACGAGGATGCTTATTCTTAGGAGAGACGCAGGATTTCCCGACCCGACCCTTTCATTGGATCGGGCAGAGCGAGGAGGATCAACGGTCATGACTTCGGTGAACGGCGTTCGATGAACCAGGAAACCAAGGGGTTCTTCCTCTATTTCTTCCGCGCCTACCCAGGAAGAACCGCCCTCATGGTGGGTCTACTGGCGGGCGCCGGGTTGGCCGAAGGCATCGGGATCGCGGCTCTCCTCCCGGTTCTGGAGTTTGGGACCGTGGTTCCTGGGGAACAGCCGTCGGAAATGGCCCGGGCCGTGGGGAACTTCCTCCAAGGGATCGGTTTGGAGCCCTCTTTGGTGGTTCTCCTTGGGATCATCGTTGCTGCCCTCTGGCTCAAGGGCGTTTTCCGTTGGCTAGCGATGCGGAACGTCGGATTTGTGGTGGCCAGAGTGGGGATGGACTTGAGGCTTCGTCTCATCCGAGCGCTGATGAGGGCCGAGTGGGGATACTTCGCCTCGAGCCCTGCCGGCCATTTCGCGAATGCCGTCAGTCGGGAAGCCTTCCAGGCAGCGGCCGCGTATCGGGAGGCCTGCCAGGCCCTGGCAGGAGCTGCGACGGTAGTCGTTTATGCGACGGTGGTCGTTCTCACATCGTGGCAGATCGCCTTGGCAGCCTTTTTTGTGGGTCTACTGCTCCTGATCGTCCTCCGAGGATTTGTGGGTGCCAGCCGCAGGGCAGGGCGGGAACAGACCTCGGTCATGCGGACCCTGGTAGCGAGATTGACCGAGGCGTTGCCGAACCTCAAACCTCTCAAGGCGATGGCCCGGGAACGATCCGTTCTGCCTTTGTTGGAGGCGGAGGTTCGAGGCTTCAACTCCGCTCAGCAGCGTCAGGTCCAGGCTGGGGAAACCCTTCACTCCTTCCAGGAACCCCTGTTGGTGGCCGCCGTGGCCGTGGGGCTCTTCATCGTCATGACCTTCACCTCGACGCCGTTCTCCACGGTCCTGGTCATGACTTTCTTGTTTTATCGGCTGGTGAATCACATGAGCCAGATTCAACAGCGGTATGCATCAGTGGTGACTGGCGAGTCTGCGTTCTGGTCCCTAATGAATCTGATAGAGAAGTCAGAGGCGGCGGAAGAGCAGCGGCTGGGGACTTCTCCGAGGCCAGCTCTGGAGAGTTCGTTGGAGATGAGAGGCCTTTCTTTCTCCCATGGGGAGACGGAGGTCTTCCGAGACGTCAACCTTGAGATTCCTGCTGGCAGCTTCGTGGCCTTGGAGGGGGTCTCGGGAGCCGGGAAGACCACCCTGGTCGACCTCATCATCGGGCTATATCGACCCCAAGCGGGGAAGATTCTCGTGGATGGGATCGATCTGGAGGAGGTCGACGTAAGCCAGTGGCGGTCGGCCATCGGCTACGTGCCGCAAGACCTTCTTCTCTTTCACGATTCCATTCTGAAAAATGTCCGCTTGGGCAACGAGACGATCCCAAGGGAAGCGGTTGAGCAGGCTCTCCGGTCGGCAGGAGCTTGGGAGTTCGTGCAGACGCTGCCCGGAGGTATGGACTGGACCGTGGGGG
>JABDNZ010000010.1 GCA_013043565.1 Gemmatimonadota bacterium
ATCGAGAACACGCGTCTGGTGCTGTTTGCGCCAGACGGAACCACGGAAGTTGTCCACCCCGGGTTGCGGCAGTTCAGGGACCGGAACCAGCCAAAGGGTCGAAATCTCCAGGGCAGGACGATACCTAATCAGGGTAAGTCAAGGCCGGCCCGTCTTTGAACAACCCAGCCTCTATCGGTTTTGGAGTTTCAGGGTGAATCCAGCCCCAGAGTTCGCGGGCGCGCTTTTTGAGATTGGGGATACAGTAAGGGGGGAAACGCTGGATCACCCAATTGCTGATCGGGACGAGTTCAAGGTCCAGATTGACACGACCGACCTTTTTCAGATCAGAGCCAGACTCTTAGACTCTGTCCCGTCCGGGCTGAAGCTTTCTCTGACTCCCCCGAGCCAGCCGGCAGCCACATGGAACATTGGGGCTTTCGTGACCGGATGGCAGCCGTTGGAGACCTTGAGCATCGTCGGGTACAGCGAATGGGATCCCGGAGAGTATGAGTTTGAGGTTTACAACCAAGCTTGGGGCCTAGCTGAGCCTACGGGGGGTTACGAGTTCACGTTCCTTCCCATCAACCGGGCACCGGAGTCGGTTTCCCCGACCGTATCTCTTGGAGACACTGTGCGGGGCGAGTCGATTTCGGATCCAGACGGAGGGGACAGGGATGAATTTGAGATTGAACTCGCTTTAGGAGACACGGTAGCAATCTACTTTCAGGCGCTCAGCTGGGACCCCGACGATAGACTCCAGATTCTCTTGATGCGTCCGGATGGGGGAACAATGCGGGGTTTCAACGTTCAGGGTGGAGACCCGCCGTCCTACGAGATCGCTCCACCGGTTTCAATGGCTGGGAAACACCACGTCTGGGTCTATGGGAATGACGGCAGGTTTGATAAAGGTCCCTATGAGTTCGCGATTGTTAGGGCCTCTGGTGGCTGAACACTGCGCCCGAAACCGTTCTCCATGAGACGGCCATAGGCGGTGGGTCGCACATCTTTGGCGGTTGGGTCCGGCAACACAGGGTCACAACTCCGAAGTTACTCTCCGGACACAGAAAAACTTCAGGGGTCCTCCTAAACGGCCCGGTGCAGCTCCCAAATCCCTCTCCTACCGGGCAACTAACCTACCATCCTTGCCCCCACCATACCCACAACCCATGATTCTTCCTGGTGGCTGACTGGGCTGGAACGGGCCGTCTTCTCTCGCCGGACAATCCTGCATGGAGCACGAAGAACGCCTGAAGGCTGCACTCGCTGACCGCTATCAGGTTGAGCGGGAAATCGGCAGCGGGGGAATGGCTACGGTCTACCTGGCCCAGGACCTGAAGCATGACCGGGAGGTGGCGGTAAAGGTCCTGAAGCCACAACTGGCCCAGGGCATCGGTTCGGACCGGTTCCTCCTGGAGATCAATACCGCGGCCAACCTAACCCACCCCCACATCGTTCCGGTCTATGATTCCGGAGAGGCCGAGGGATTCCTCTATTACGTGATGCCCTATTTGGAGGGTGAGTCCCTACGGGCTCGGTTGGACCGGGAAGGGCAGCTCTCGCTCGAGGCGGCCCTGGAAATCACGCGGGAGGTAGCTGAGGCCCTGGCTTATGCCCACGGGGAGGGCGTCGTGCACCGGGACGTGAAGCCCGAGAACATCCTTTTGACTGGTGAGCATGCTCTGCTAGCGGATTTCGGCATCGCTCAAGCCTTGGCCAAGACCGGTAGTGTGAGGCTCACCGAGACCGGTGTCTCCGTCGGGACACCGGCGTACATGAGCCCGGAGCAGGCGAGCGGGGAGGGGGCGGTGGACGGACGAAGTGACCAGTACGCCTTGGGTTGCGTGTTGTACGAGATGCTGGGGGGACAGCCACCGTTCACGGGCTCGACGGGGGCGAGCGTTATTCGACAACACCTGGCCACCGATCCTCAATCCCTTCTTATTTTCCGGCCTGGCCTGCCGGAGCACGTTGCGGTGACCGTGAAGCGTTTGCTCGCCAAAACACCTGCAGACCGGTTCGAGAAGGTGGGAGACCTGAAGCTGGCGCTGTCGAGTTTGCCTGCGGATACTCCGGTCCCCTGGGGGAGTGGAGGGTGGGGA
>JABDNZ010000011.1 GCA_013043565.1 Gemmatimonadota bacterium
CCCCCACATCGCTGGGCCAAAGCCGGTCCTGGGTCCCCTCTCTCACGTACATGAGGCCCGCCTCCTTCGGCCCCATGAACCACTTGTGCGAGCTGGCTGTGAAGAAATCGCATCCCATCCCGGACAGATCCAAGCGGTACACGCCGAAACTCTGGGCTCCGTCTACCAGGGTGAGAATCCCCCGTGATCTCGCCAGGGCACAAAGCTCCTCGGCAGGCAAAGCCACGCCGGAGGAGTTGGATACGTGACTGAAAGCCAGGACCCTGGTTCTGGCGGTCATGGCTCCCTGGAAGCTGTCCACGAGGGCTTCCGGGTTTTCCGACCCAGGGGGCGTAGTGACCCTCTTGACCTCGAATCCCCACCGACGGGCCCTCACGTCCCAGGAGACGTTGTTCGTGGGGTGATTCTGATCCCAGAGCAGGACTTCGTCTCCGGGCCCGAGATCCAAGCCGTTCACCACCGAGTTGTTCCCCTCGGAGGTATTCCGGGTGATGGCGATCTCGGAAGGAGATGCTCCGACGTAGTCCGCCAGCGCTGCCCGGGCCTCCTCTTTCAGAGGCCCGAACTTCCCCCGATTCTGGAAGGACGGGTCCCGGTTCACGTCACGGGTCCGGGCGAAGACCGCTTCCTGGACCGGATAGGGGGAAGGGCAAAGGTTGGCCGCATTCATGAGGATAAGGCCTGGTGCAAGGGAAAACTGACCCTTCACTCTTGCCCAATAGGCCTCGTCGTCCTGCAAGCCACCCCCGGCACTTCCGCCCGGCCCCTCCCGGAGGCCGGATTCCCTGGCCGGAAAACCCGGGAAGTCCATGAGGCGGTCCGTGGTATCCGCGGCTGCGAGCCAGGCCGGCCCAGCTACGGACGCGGCGGCGCCACCGAGGAGCTGGGAAAGGAACCGACGGCGGTTCGGTGCTGACATGACCCCTCCACTGTTTGCTGGTCGGATGCCCATGGCAAGATAGGTTCAGCGGGAAAACCCCACCATCACTTCACGTAGAGACCATAAAGCTCTTGTCTTATCGTTTTTCGATAAGTATTTTATGTTTATCGTTAAACCGGAGGAAAAAGATGGCTGTAGAAAGAAGAGGCTTGGCCCGGGGGTTGAAACTCTGGCTGGACATCATGTTCTACCTTGTTCTGGTGGTGGGAGCAGCCTGGCTCTTTCTGACTCCCGTCGGCGCGCTGGGCAGGAACGCTGAGTGGGACGTCACCCTGCCTGTGGCCGTCGGCAAGAATGCCTTCTACCCTATCCTCACGCTGGAAGAAGAGCCGACCTCCACCCCGGAGTTGTCCCACCTCCGGCTGGTGAAGGCACGGGGTGAACTGAGGGTTTCGAGTTCCACCCTCCTTCACCACTTCGGACTCTCGGCGATCCTGCTCCCGGCCCTGGGTGTATTGGTCTGGGGCCTCTTTCTGCTCAGGAAGATCCTGGCCACCTCGGCCTCGGGGCACCCTTTCCATCCATCCAACCCGGAACGTTTGAATACCCTGGGGTGGCTCATCGTGGCCGCTTCGGTGGCGTCCACCTTGGTGGAGTACCTGGCCGGACGGTGGATGCTATCCGGGGTCCAGGTGGCGACCGTCCCGATTGCCCCATCCCTTCAGATCCACGGAAACTGGATCTTCTGCGGCCTCCTCATCCTCGTCCTGGCCGCCATCTGGAAGGAAGCTGTCCGAATGGCCGAGGAACAGGCCCTCACGGTCTAGGAGGACTTTCATGCCCATCCTGGTCAACCTGGACCGAGTCCTCCTGGATCGCGGAATGACCCTTACCGAGCTGGCGGAACGGATCGACCTGGCCCTCCCCAATCTCTCCATCCTCAAGACCAACAAGGCCCGGGCGATCCGGTTTTCCACGCTGGAAGCCATCTGCAGGGAGTTGGATTGTCAGCCGGGAGATGTTTTGGAGTACATCGGAGACTAAGGGCCCCGAAATCCCTGAACACAGGGGCTGGAACCCCCTTGTGAACCCCTTAAAACCATAAACCGGGCGCCTTGTCCACAGGTGACCCGTTCCGCACCTTGAGGGCGCGGCTTTCACACCTCCGAGAAGCGGAAAAACCATGGACCCAGCCCTCTTTCTCCACCGGTTCCATTTCGCGTTCACCATCTCCTATCACTACCTCTTCCCGCAGTTCACCATGGGGATGGG
>JABDNZ010000017.1 GCA_013043565.1 Gemmatimonadota bacterium
AACCCCACCATCATCAGGAAGATGAAGATCCAGTAGTTGTAGAGCCCGAGAACCCTCATAGGTCTTCCCTCCCCCTGGCAGCGAAGAAGTAGAAGATCGCCACCATGACGCCGAAGACCGTGATCAGCACCCCCAGCTCCACCAGGATGATCCCGTAGTGTTGTCCGTGGTGGGGGTCGTGGGCCAAGACGTTGTAGTCCAGAAACGTGCCGCCCAGAAGCATGGAGGCGATGCCCACTGCGCCATAGAAGAGCACGCCGGCACTGGCGCAGGCTCGAACGAACCATGTCGGAAGGATGGAATGGGTTCTCCTCAAGCCGAATACCAAGGCATAGAGAATGAAGGCGGCAGCAATGATCACTCCGGCCTGGAAGCCGCCGCCCGGGCCGAAATCACCGTGGAATTGGACGTAGAGCCCAAAAAGGATGATGGTGGGTACGATTATCTTTGTTGCCACGCGAAGGATGACCTGGTCACTCATGGCCACCTCCTTCCGGGCCCACCTCTGCACCCCCCGATTTCATGCGGCCGTCCCGCCCTAGCCAGAAGAAGGTCACGAGACTCCCTGAGAGATCCGGGACGTTCTCTTGACCCCATTGTTCCTCTCCAAATCGGTCCTTTCTCCTCATGGCCGAAAGGAGGATCATGACACCCACGGCGGCCATGAAAACGACCGTCGTTTCACCGAACGTGTCGAACCCTCGGTAGGACGCCAGAACCGAAGTCACGACGTTGGGCACCCCGATCTCCTCGCCGGACTGTTCCAGATACCTCGGAGCCACGTGCTGATGGATAGGGTTCGATGCTTCCCCGTACGGAGGCATGTCCAAGGTCCCGTAGATCAAGATCCCTCCGGTCACCAGGACTACCACCAGGGGGAAAACCGGCCTGCGTTGGGGAACCTTCGCCGAAATGTCTCGGATCCGGAGCTGAGGAGTCTTGACCTTCGAACCCACCAGGGCCAAGGTCGCGAGGAAGAGGACCGTCGAGATACCGGCTCCGACCGCGGCCTCTGTAAAGGCCACGTCAACGGCATCCATGACGGTGAAAAGCCCTGCGGAGAGGAGGCTGTAGATCCCTGAGAGCATGACCGCGGCGAACAGCTTCGTCGTTCTCACCACGGCCAATGCCGTGGTGGCGAGGAAGGCCAGGAGGGCGATATCGATGAGGATGCTCAAATCATGCCTCCTCGGAAGACCCGACCTTGTCGGCCTCTGATCCCTGGTTCCTCACCATGCCAGGGATCCGTGCCGAAGGCGGGAGGTCCAGGTCTTCGGCCCAGAATGGCTCCTCACCGCCCGCCAGAGCTGCTCGAGCCAGGGCATAGGTGGAAACCGGGCTGGAGAACCACAAGAAGCCGAGAATCAGAAGGAGTTTTACCGTAACCAGGCTCAGACCCCCCTGGAACATGAGTCCCAACAGGATCAAACCCGCGCCCCCCGTGTCCGTCACCCCGGCCGCATGGAGCCTGGTGAAGAGGTCGGGAAACCGCATGACTCCTATCCCCCCTACGATGGCGAAGAAAGACCCCGAAAGGAGGAAAGCCCAACTGAGGATATCGGCCAGGAGGTTCAAGAAGCTTCCCTCCCCGGGTCCAGACGCCGGCCCAGATCCCCGTACTCGAAGAATTTCAGGACGGCCAGTGTGCCGATGAAGTTGATGAGGGCATAGAGGAGCGCCAGATCCAGGAAGTCGGGTCTCTCCGTCAGAAACCCCAACACCGCGATGATGAGAACCGTCTTCGTCCCGAACATGTTCATGGCGAGGACCCGGTCGTAGACCGTGGGGCCCAGAAGCGCCCGAACCAGGGCGAGAGCCATGGTGACCAGGACGGCGATGGAGGCGGCGACGAACATCATGGCCTGCGACTCCAGGGACATTCCACTGCGCATATCTGCTGTCCCATTTCATCCTCCTCGCGGCCGTCCACATCCTGCCAGCTCAGTGCGTGAATTCGGAGAATGTCTCCTTCGGTCCCCGTGGTGATGGTCCCTGGCGTCAAGGTGATCGAGTTGGCATAGATCATCCTGGCCAGATCACACTTCATGCAGGCCTTGAAAGGGACCATGATTGGGCTAATGGGCAGGCTCGGCGCCAGGATGAGGCGAGCCACGTTGACGTTGGCCTTGAGGATCTCCTTGATCAGCCAGACCCAGTAGAGAACCAGCCGGGGATTCACGATGAGAGCGAACGCGTAGCGGTCTTCCCGGTCCATTCGCCAAGCGATGAAGGTGACCAGAAGGCTGGAAAACACGCCGAAACCCACAATGAGGGGTTCGTAGTGGCCGGATAAAAGGAGCCACAATCCGAACATCGTAAGGCTCAGCAGGACGTATCGAGTCGGCCGCATTCGTTCCTAATCGAGGTTGTAGACTGGGTTTTCAGACGCTGGATAGCGAAAAACTTACCAATTCGACTGGGCGCCGTCTATGATTCGCTGGACGAGGAGTTCGATCGCCAGGGCTCTGCCCGCGTCCTCGGTCTCGGTCTCTTCCATGAACTCGCCCCGAACGGAGACGGCATTGCTCTCCCAGAGTATCTCGTTGTCCACTTGGTTGATGATCTGGACCTGCACCGTCAGGCTCACCTGGCGTTGGAGGACCTGGGGGACGTCCCCGGCAGCTCCGGCCCGGTAGCTGGGCGTGGACACGTCGTAACGGGTGATGGTTCCCCGGATGACGGCATCTGCCACGTCCTCACCGGCCGGTTGGAGGCCCTGGGAGCGAGGAAACTCTCTCAATAGGAGATTGAACACCTCGTCGGTGATCTCCGGCCTCGTGGTCTCATTCTCGAACGGAACGATGGCCACTGTCCTCACATAGTCCGGAAAGCCTGCCCCGGCCTGAAAACCATAAAGACAACCCGAGCAAGCCAGCGCCAGCCCGAGGGCCAGAAGCTTGCTCGCCGGCAGCGCACTCGGCCTAACGGCCCGGGTACCAGATGTCTGGAGGAAAGGACTCAACGTTCTCTTCCGATCTGAGAGTGAAAGTCAACTCCACGAAGAGGGCTCGATTTCTGTATACCGTCTCCACGACTCGTTGCGAAGACTCATCCAGCGTCAGGTCCACTTCTTCGATCAAGTGGCCGTCCTCCCGAATCTCGGCTCGGAGCAAGATCCCGTCCGCCAGTTGAAACCGGAGATCCTGGTCTGCGCGGTCGCCGTAAAGGAGGGAGATGGTGCCATCCTCCCCTTCCCGGCCCCCGTCGATCTCGAGGTCGGCATCGGGCCGAAATACGCCCAGGGCAGCCCATAGGAGCGCCGGGGGTGGGGCCAGGTCCAGTGGGACTCCCGGTGGGACCCTGAGATCGCTCCCGACCAAAGCTGCCCGGAAGAGTCCCTCACCTTGACCCGAAAACAGATCGATGCGGACACGATAGGGTGGCTCGACCCTGGCCACTCCTCGGCCCGAGAAGCGCAAGTCCGCTTCCTTCAGCTTGAAATCAAAAGTAATCTGGACCGGGGATTCCGGCATGGTCAGGAGGAGGGCGTTCCGGGCCAGCGAATCCAGGTCCGTCCCAACCGGCATAGGCTGGGAGGCCGGGCCGGAACCACCGCACCCTGCGAGAGCGAAAACGAGGACGACTGTCCCCGAGACCGTTGTCCGGCGGTTTGAAATAAGAATCGGCACGTCGCAGACCGAGGAATAAGGTGGCGTCGAATCCCACAACTTCTGTGAAGCTGGGGCATGGCCCGGAGCGAAACAATCCCGGGGCCCCGGCACGGAGGCCCCGTCCCAACCTTGTGACTCCCCGCTCAAGCCTTCTACCTTCAACACCATATGCAGGGTCCACCGATCTTCCTGGCCAGTGACGTCCACCTGGGCGTGGCGTCACCTGACACCGAGCAGGCTTTCCTCTCCTGGCTCGAGTACTGTGGCACCCGGGCCTCCCGCGTGGTCATAAATGGGGACCTCTTCGACTTTTGGTTCGAATACAAGAGTGTGGTTCCCCGAGGGCATACCCGGGTGCTGGGCCGCCTCTCGGCGCTCGTGGATGCTGGGATCCCCGTAGTGATGATGGGCGGGAACCATGACTGGTGGGGTGGTGATTTCCTGGAGAACGAGATCGGTGTGAGGTTCCTGAGGGAGCCGACGCGGATTCATCTCAACGGGCGGACCGCACTCTTGGCTCACGGTGACGGACTGGGGCCCGGGGACCTGGGGTATCGACTGCTCCGGACCGTCCTACGGGGATCCCTGACTCGGTTCGCGTTCCGATGGCTTCACCCCGATCTTGGGGCCTGGGTCGCAAAGAAGGTGTCGAAGACGCCGGCCCATTCCCATGGCCCAACCGGAAAGCACCAGGCCCGATCGAAGCTTCTCGAGGAATGGGCCGTGACCCAGCTCGAGGCGTCTTCGGAGCTGGATATCGTGATCCTGGGCCACACCCACATCCCGGTCCTGAGGGAGGTGTTCCCTGGTCGACACTACCTGAACACCGGGGATTGGTTGATGAATCAGAGCTACGCCGTCCTCCCGGACGGGGAGGCTCCCCGCCTATTCGACTGGAGAGACGGACCGAGCTCAGAAGCCCACGGGTAGGGAGAGCCCGATCTCCATTCCGCCGTTTGTGTTGGGCTCTATGACCACGGCAGTCGGGAAATCGGCCAGGTGCGCCGAGACGTAGCCGTCCACACCACCGATCAGCATGAGAAAGAGGCCGAGGGCGATCCAGTCCTCCCGCTGCCCGGTACGGGTTTCTTCCAGGCTTCTGAGGTCTTCGATTTCGGCGTCCTCCTCCAAGGCTGCCTCGATCTCCTCTTCAGTGGCACCGGCCGCCTCAAATCGGGCCGTCACCACCGACTCTCTCAGAGCCAGCTTCCGGCGGGTCCGGTCGATTCTCGTGTTGGTCTTATAGATCATCAGCGCACTGGTGGCCTCGGCCGCAAAGTAGAAAGCCCCCCTCACCTGGGCTCCCACCCTGGCATGTCCCCAACCGGGAAGGATCGCCGACCGGATGAAGGCCCCCCTGGGGGAAATCCCACTCGGAACCACCTCCTCCTGGGGGGCTTCTATTTCCGGGCCACCGGGGGGCGCAGTCAAGGAGTCGGGTTCCTGACTTGCGCAGCTCTCCGTCCAAGCCAGGGGAGCTAATCCGGCACCCAGGACGAGCAAGAGCAAATGAAGCCTGGGCCTGAGCCTCATTCGTCCCTCCCGGGTAGAAGAACCGGTAGCTTGCCCGGGCACACCGTAACCTCTAGCCGCTTCACAGGCTCGGCCACGGGCTCCCCGTCCATTTCGAAAAAAAACGGCTCCCCGTCGGTTCGCGTCACGTCTGCCCCGATAATGGTCTGTTGGAGAAGTTCCGGAACGTTCCCATGAGTCCCTCGAATCACCTTCGGGATGTAGCGAGACAGTTTAAAGATGCCAAGGGCCCGAACAAAGAAAAGATCCAAGAGGCCGTCGAAGGGCGATGCCTCCGGATTGATCAGAAACCCACCTCCCACCGATGGTCCTACCGTGATGGCGGTCAGAATGGTCCGGTCCTCGATCGAACCTACGGAGCCCGCTCTACCGGCCGTCCTAAAAGAAACTCGAAACGAACTCGGGCGGAAAGTGGTAAGGGCGGACGCCAGCCCGGCCAAGTACTGTGGGAGCCCCCTGAGTTTCCTGAACTTGGTTCGCTTCCTCAGGATCTCCACGTCGATTCCGAGCCCTAGGAGGTTCACAAAGAACGACTCCGACCCGCCGAAACGCACATGACCCACGTCGAAGTTCCCGAGGGAGCCCTGGTCGAGCACGTCCAGAGCTCGTGCGGGGTCCTTCTCGGCGCCTACCATTCGAAAGAAATCGTTTCCGGTTCCCACCGGAACCACGGCAAGGGGTGGAGCCGGAAACTCGGTCGCGAGAATCCCGTTGACCGCTTCGTGGATTGTCCCGTCCCCCCCCACCACCAGGAGGGCGTCGGCACCTCTCGATGCGGCCTCCTGGGCGAGGGCACCGGCATGCCCAGGGGCTTCGGTCCGGAAGAGTTCGAAAGGGATCTTGCGTCGGTCCAACTCCGCCTCGACGACGGGCTGGATCCGTCCTCCCGCACCCCAGCTGGCCTCCGGGTTGAGGATGACTGCGATGTTCTTCGGCCGGGAGTTCACTTGCGGATCGGGCCTCCCACGGGCTCTGAGGAATCAACGGCGGCCAAGACGGGCCCGGCAGGGGGCAGCGCCCCCGCCGGGCCCGGCGGAATGTGGCGGGGGCGTGTGGGAATCGAACCCACCTACCCGGGTTTTAGCCGGGCAAGCTGGTTTTGAAGACCAGTCGAGACACCAGTCCCGATCCACCCCCGAAAAAACAACCTGACGCTACCAGCAGACCGGTGTCGGGTCAATTCCGGGTTCCCTCGGTGGCTAAGAAAAAAAAGAGCCTCCCGGAATAACCGGAAGGCTCTTCCATTCGATCTGGTTTCGGCTATTCCCCCGCTTTTTGGACGTTCTCGGCGGCCGGGCCCTTTTGACCCTGAACTAGGTCGAACTCCACCGCCTCCCCTTCCGTTAGGGTACGGAACCCGGTTCCTGTGATTGCCGAGTAGTGCACAAAACAATCCTTGTCACTGCCCTCGGGAGTGATAAAACCAAAGCCCTTTGAATCGTTGAACCATTTCACGGTTCCAGTCGTACGCATCCCGCGCTCCTTCGACAGAATTCCCAAACACGGCCCAAGGACTCGCGTCCTTTCCCTGCCTTTCGGGCAGGCTTGGAGCAGGTCTCGAGGTCCACAGCAGGATATCGGATAACACACTTAAACCGGTTTGGAAAGGGGTTTGTTTAACGTTGTTGCCGAATGACCGGCCTTCCGCCGCCTCGGAAAGGCGATCGCCCAGGCTCCCTGAGGAACCCGGGCGATCGATTGGATCGGGAAAGGGAGGGTTGACTAGTGTCCCGATCCCACCGAAATGGGGTCCAAGTCGAGGCTTTCGAGCCTGACATTCAGGGCGGGCAGATCTCCCTGGAGGAGGTCGTGCAGCGTCTCCATCTCGACCTGAAGGAGCCCATCCAGGTACTCGTAGACGGCGTAGGACTGGGCCGTAGGACGGTTTTCTGAGCCCTCCACCACCCCGAGTAGGGCTGCAAGCTTGTTGTTCAGCTTGATGGGAAAGTTGAGGGGGTCCTGATTGCTCTGGTTCTTCACCTGGTAGATCTCCCCCTCGACTGCGCTGACGGCCTCACGAAAAGCTTGGACCGCACCCACCAACCCGTCATCGTCGGACTCGGCCAGTCGCTGGTCCAACTGGGCTTTGATATCTCGGATGAGGATAACGGCCTCGTTCGCGCTACTGACTCGATCCCGGATCTTGACGGCGAGCTCGAACCGAGCCTGGAGGTCGGCCCGGGTGACTCCTTCGATCCGCGGGTCCAGCATGAGGTTGAAGGAGCTAGTCCCGATCAACCTCCCGTCAACGGTGAGTCGAACCTTGTATTCCCCTGGGACCAGTGCTGGACCCGTGTTCCCCGCGGCCCAGAAGATCCGGCCCTCGAAGTCGGTATACCCATCCAGTCGCATGTTCCACCTGAACCGGTTCACACCGTCCCGGAGGCTTGGGGATGGGCGTTGGGGGATTCGAGCGAAGGAAGACCGTTCCTCTTCGGCCTCCTCTTCCTCCCCTTCCCCCCGCTGGCCCGTGAAGGTCTGGACCACCTCCTCGGCCTCATTCAGGAAGGTGACCTGAACTTCTTCGGCGTCCTCGGCGAGGAAGTACGTAATCTCGGCCATGGGATCCAGACCTCGCCGGACGTCCGGGGGTTGGAACAGGTATGCCTCCGATTCAAGGACCGTGGGAGTGAGTTGCCGCAGAGTGCCGATCCCGTAGAGAACCCAGAAGGACCTACCATGCGTTGCGATGACCAGGTCGTCTTCCTTCACGACAAGGTCGGCGACCTGGACGGAAGGGAGGTTCAGGGTGAGCGGTTGCCAGTTGGCTCCGTCATCCCATGAGATGTAGACCGTTCGTTCCGATGCGGCGTACAAGAGCCCGGAACGGGTGGGGTCCTCCCTCACCGCCCGCACGAAGTCGTCCTCCGGAATGCCGGAAACGATCTTGGTCCAGGTGGCCCCATAGTCCTCGGTCTTCCAGACGTAGGGGGTCCGGTCGTTTTCCACCAGGTAACGGATCCCGGATACATAAGCATTTCCAGGCGTTGTTGGCGAAGCTTCGATCGTGTTGATCCGTACGAAATCAGGAGCGTCCGGCGGCGTTACGTTCTCCCAGGTTCCCCCTCCGTCCCGCGTGATGTGAACGTATCCATCGTCCGACCCGGCCCAAATCACGTCAGGGTCGTGGTAGGACGGGGCGATGGCGAAGACCGTGGCGAAGGTCTCGACACCCGTTTGGTCCTTCGTGATCGGACCTCCGGAGGGGCCGATGGTGCTGGGATCGGCGCGAGTAAGATCGGGGCTGATGGCCTCCCAGCTCTCACCCTCCGTGGAGCTCTTCCAGACTTTTTGGGTTCCAGTGTAAAGGACGTTTGCGTCGTGGTGGGAAAACACGATGGGGAAGGTCCATTGGACTCTCTCCACCAGGTCCTCGGACGACTGCCCCATGGGATTCTCAGGCCAGACGTTGACGGCCCGAGTCTGTCCGTTGGAGTGATCGTACCTCGAGAGGCTCCCGCCATAACATCCGGCATAGTAGATGTCCGGGTTCTCCGGATGGGGCGCGATGTACCCGCTCTCGCATCCACCCACGGAATAGAAGGGCTGCCCCCGGGCCGATAGGTGGTTCCACCCCCGAGGGGCCACACATGCGGTGGAGTTGTCCTGTTGAGCCCCGCAAACCATGTAGGGCTCATGGGCGGTGGTAATGACTCGGTAGAACTGGGCCGTGGGGAAATCCTGTTCGGTCCAGCTTCCACCCCCGTTCACGGAAACGTTCGCGCCCCCGTCGTTGCCATTGATCATGCGGTCCGGATCGTCGGCACTGATCCAAAGGTCGTGGTTGTCTCCATGGGGTACGCCGATGGTCCGGCCGAAAGTCTCTCCCCCGTCGTCCGACCGGTAGAATGCGGTATTCAACACGTAAACCCGGTCCACGTCTACCGGGTCGGCGTAAATCCTCGTGTAGTAGAACGCCCTCTGGCGGAGCTTCCGTTCGTCATTGGTTTTTGTCCAAGTCTCACCTCCGTCGTTCGAGACGAACACGCCGCCTTCTTCGTTTTCCACGATGGCATAGACCCTGTTCTCGTCAACAGGGGAAACCGCCACGCCGATTTTGCCGATGAGTCCACTCTGCGGAAGCCCCTCGTTCCGGGTGATCTCTTCCCAGGTGCCTCCACCGTCGAGACTCCGGAACAGACCGCTGCCTGGACCCCCTGAAGACATTCCCCAGGACTTGCGCCAAGCTTCCCAGAGGGCTGCGTAGACGATGTTCGGGTTCGTGGGGTGCACGGAAAGATCGACAGCTCCCGACCGGTCATCACGAAACAGTGTTTTCTCCCAACTCTCTCCACCGTCCGTGGTCTTGTATACCCCCCGTTCAGGGTTTGGCATGGAGTGGACGCCGAATGCCCCCACCCAGACCGTTCCGCAGTCCGTCGGATGGATTCGAATCCGTGAGATGTTCTGGGTTTCTCGAAGGCCCAGGTGGTCCCAGCTTCGGCCCCCGTCGGTGCTCTTATAGACTCCGTCGCCCTGCTGGATATTCCCGCGAATCTGGGTTTCTCCAGTTCCGATATAGACTACGTCGGGATCGGCTTCACAAACGGCCACCGCTCCCACGGACGCACTGGAGATCTTTCCATCGGTCACTACGGACCAGTTGATTCCACCGTCAGTGGTTCTCCACAACCCTCCCCCGGTTGCACCGAAGTAGTACTCGAAGGGGCGAGCCGTGCTCCCAGCTACACCGATGGATCGGCCCCCTCGGTCGGGTCCGATGTTCTGCCACCGCAGGCCCCTGAAGAAGTCGTCCGGGACAGGCTCCTGAGCACCGATTTGGCCTGTTGAGAACACAAGCAGAAGAGCGCTGGCAACCGAAAGAACTCGTTGCCGAAGGGACCACCCCGGTGACCGGTCCGTCGTATACATCCATCCCCCTCGTTTAGGACGAGACAAAAGGGTGAACACAGGGCCCTTGCCGACCCTCGCCCACACTCGTTGGCTCAAAAAAGACTCAGGAGAGCTTGGCTACAGCCTCGATCTCCACGTCGACATTTTTTGGCAGGGTCCTCACGGCAACGGCGGCTCTCGCCGGGCGATGGTCCCCGAAATGTTTTGCATACACTTCATTCATTCCAGCGAAATCTCCCATATCCGCCAGGAACACGGTGGTCTTCACGACACTGTCGAGAGACCCACCGGCAGCTTCCAATACGGCGGAGAGATTCCTTAAGACCTGGTCCGTTTGAACCCCGATGTCACCGGAAACCAGATCACCCGTGGCCGGATCGATGGGAATCTGGCCAGAGCAGAATACCCAGCCGTCCACCCTTACAGCCTGAGAGTATGGACCGATGGCCCCAGGGGCCCGGTCAGTCTTCACAAAACTCAAGTTGCTCATGTCGCTTCCTTCTCGGCGAAAGCCTCTTGTTGGTGGAGAATTTCATCTGGTGAGACGGTGGCCACACCGGCCTTCCCGACCTCGACTGCCGCCGCATAGTTGGCCAGGACGGCTGCCTCCAGGGGCGTCGCGCCAACCCCAAGGGCCACAGCCAGGACCGCCGTGACCGTGTCCCCGGCACCGGATACATCGTAGACGTCCCGGGCCACGGTCGGCACGCGCATGTACTGATCCCCTTCCCCCTGAACCGCCATCCCAGCCTCGCCAAGGGTCAGTAGGAGGTTCTCGCAGCCGATCCGTTCCCTTGCCGCCTTCATCCACTCAGGATCGTCGGGGCGCAGGAGTTCGCCCAATGCGTCCTCAAGCTCCCGGGAGTTGGGTTTAAAAACCGTAGCGCCGCGGAACTCGAAGAACCTGAGCCTTTTCGGATCGACCACGGTCGGCACCCCGTGCCTCCCACCCGCCCCTATCGCGGCCCGTATGAGCTTGGGGACCATCACACCCTTGTTGTAGTCCTCAAGGGCAATGGCCGATGTCACCGGACTGAGCTTCCGCACCGCGTCGGCAAAGGCATCGCACTGGGGCTCTGAAATGTCGTCTGCAACCTCCCTGTCCACCCTGGTCACGTGCTGGTGCCGGGCCATGATCCGGGTCTTCACGGTCGTAGGGCGTCCACCCAACTCCCTGACACCTGACGTACCGATCCCGAGCTCCTCCAGGCGATCCCTCAAAACCCGACCTTCCGGATCCTCACCAACCGCCCCGATCACATCACATCTGGCTCCCAGGGCGACGACGTTGGCCGCGACGTTCCCAGCGCCTCCGAGAGCCCAACTCTCCGCTTCGACCTTGACTACGGGAACGGGGGCCTCCGGCGAAATCCGGTCCACTGTCCCGTTGAGATAGCGGTCCAGCATGAGGTCGCCTACCACGAGGACGTGTGCGTCCTGGGCCTTGGAGAGAATCTCTTTGGCTCTGGCGGGGAGAATCCGGTTCACCGAGCGATCATAGGCTGAGGAAGTAGGTCGGCCCCGGGCTGTGTGGGGCGGATATCCCGAGGGCCGGAAGCTAGAGTTCGGGCTCTCGAGTGTAAAGCGCTGGTGGCTTGGCCTTGTCAGTCTCGGTGGATTCTGAGGACAGCTTTTCCGGTTCGGAAGATGATGTTGAGGGATTCGGCCCGCCCGTCCTCTCCCCTCATGATGGTGACTTCCCGAGGTCCCGGGAGCGAATGTGTAAGATGCCCTTCGACGGTTCCGGATCTCCCCAGCATGATGTCGATGCGATCCTTCTTCGGGTCATAATCAACGCCCCAAAGGGGAAAATTCCGGCCGGACTCCTGGAACCCAAGCTCAGGATCTTCTAATTCCAGGGTGGTTCGGCGGCCCACATTTGCTTTCGTGAAATCGTTCAGTTCTTTGACCCAGGGCTTCGCCTCCGACTCCGGGGCGGTCTCGGTGAGGACATCTTCGGAGGGCTCCACCGGGGGAACCACCAGGACAGGAACCGTCGAAGATCTGAGTATTCTGGTCGAGACACTCCCAACCAGAATCCGACCTACGAAGGAGTGTCCATGACTCCCGGCTACCAGAAGGTCAACCTCCCGTTCGGCTGCGAATCCGAGAATCTCATGAGAGGGCTCGCCCTCCAACACATGGAAATGGGTTTCGCACCCCGGTGGCGGATTGAGGCCGCCGGCGAAGTCCGAGAGCCGGTCGAGGAGTTCGTCTTCGTAATCTCCCCGCCATTCTTCTGAAAGGGTCGGGAGGAACTCCATTCCCGACAGGACGTGCACCAGGTGGACATCCCACGGCGAGGCCAGGAGGCCAATGGCAGCCCGGGCCGCTCTCTGACTGAACAGGCTGAAGTCCACTCCCATGACTGCAGAGCTGGGGAGGTTTGTAAAGGATTCGGGAACGGCGAGAACCGGAATATGGGAGACCCTCAGGACCTGGAGGGCCGTCTCCGTTCCGAAAACCCTGTCCATTGGACCGTGGCGCCCCAGGCCCAGAACGATGGTTGCAGCCCCGATCTCTTCGGCAAACTTGACGATTTGAGTTCCCGGTACCCCGGCACGGACGGAAACGGGCCAAGCCGCGGCGTCCGACCCGAGAGAGTCAACCTGACCCTGGATCTCCTCCCTCAGGGCTTCCCGACGGGATTCGTACAACTCCATCTCCGGGAGGGCCACCATGAACCCCGCGTCGAAAACCGGCACTGGCTCCACCACCCCGAGGACCCGGATACCAAACTCCCTCTCTCTGGCTAAGGCTTGAGCAAAAGCAAGAGCACCAGAGGCCGCAGGGGTCCCGTCACTTGCCACCAGGATTGTCCGACTCATTGGATCACTCCTATCACGGGGCGACGGTGGCCAGCCATCCTACAGTCAGCAACAATATGCTCGAACCCGTGCCAATCGTGCCAGGGCATATGAAAGGTACTCGCTCGTTAACGTATATAGGGACAGGTGCATCCAAGGTTCAGGAGCCCTGCGAATCTAGTTGCGAAGAAACCGTGCGAGGGATTTGGGGAACTTCCCGGCTCCCAGACAGATTCTCTCTGGGGGACCATTTGGCTGTTGCTTCGGGTATGGGGTGAAGCGGTTGGGGTCCTTCGGCGGAAATCTACCCTGAAAAATAATGTAGGAAGTCAAACTGACACGAGGTGGACTCATGCAGGCGGCGATCAGGCATCGGAGTGGGGCGAAAAACACAGTGAAGCTGGGTCTATTGGGACTGTTTTGGACCACTCTCCTCCTAATGTGGTTGGCGACTCCAGTTGAAGCCCAGTACTTCGGCCGGAACAAGGTCCAGTACGACGGATTCGAGTTCCAGGTGTTGGAGACTCCCCACTTCGACATCCACTATTACCCGGAAGCTGGCGTGGCAATTGAAGATGTGGCCCGAATGGCTGAACGGTGGTATGAACGGTATGCCCGGTTTTTCCAGCATGAGTTCGAGGGAAGAAAACCCCTCGTGATGTACGCCGATCACCCGGATTTCCAGCAGACCAACACACTCCAATCGTTCCTGGGAGAGTCCACCGGCGGTGTGACGGAGTCTCTGAAAAATCGTGTCATCATGCCGATGACAGGCTCCTATCAGGATACGGATCACGTTCTCGGCCACGAGCTGGTTCATGCCTTCCAGTACAATATTGCCCAGTCCGGACAGGGAGGAGGGCTCGTTGGGCTCACCAGGCTTCCACTCTGGTTGGTCGAGGGAATGGCTGAATACCTCTCGGTGGGCCGGGAAGATCCGCTGACAGCCATGTGGATGAGGGATGCCGTGCGTAGGGACGACATCCCGACCATTCAACAGATGGGTCGTGATTTTCGCTACTTCCCCTACCGGTTTGGCCAGGCGTTGTGGGCCTACTTGGCGGGAGTCTATGGTGACGACGCTGTTTCGAGCCTTTTCAGATCTTCCTTGAGAAGGGGTTGGGAGCCGGCCCTCGCCGTCACTCTCGGCTTGAACTCCGACACGCTCTCGAAGGCCTGGGCTGAGACGATGAAGGCCGAGTACCTCCCCCTCATCGAGACCCGTCAGGCTCCGTCCGAGGTGGGAACGGTGGTCCTGTCCCCGAAGACCGGATCCGGATCGCAAAACCTGTCCCCGTCCTTGAGCCCGGACGGCCAAAGGGTCCTCTACATTTCGGAGAAGGATCTCTTCTCCTTCGACATGTTCCTCGCCGATGCCAGATCCGGTGAGACTGAAAAGAAGATTTCCAGCTCTTCCACCAGCCCCCACTTCGATGCCCTAAGGTTTACCGACTCATCAGGCGCATGGTCTTGGGACGGAAGCCGATTGGCGTACGTCGTGTTCGCCGGTGGAGATAACCAGATGGTCTTGGTCGACTCGGAGAACGGGAACATCCAAGATAAGATCGAGATCGAGGGTATGGGGGCCATTCAAGGACCCTCCTGGTCCCCCGACGGACGGACCATCGCCTTCTCGGGATCCAAGGGAGGACTGAGCGACATCTACCTCTATGACGTAGAGACGGAGGAAACGACACAACTGACGGACGACCGATTCGCCGACTTCCACCCGGCCTTCTCTCCGAACGGGCGGACGATCGCGTTCGCCACGGACCGGTCCGAGGGTACCGATCTCGACGCCCTTTCGTACGCGAAGTTCCAACTCGCCCTTTTGGACCTGGACACCCGGGAAGTTCGGACCCTGGATCTATTCGGTCCCAAGGTCAAGCACATCAATCCGCAGTTCTCCCCCGACGGTGAGAAGCTGTTCTTCATCTCCGATGTAGACGGGTTCAGCAACATCTACCGGGTCGATGTCGCCACCGGAACGACCGAGCGAATCACCAATGTCTCCACCGGAGTCAGTGGAATAGCCTGGTCGGCACCGGCCATGACGGTGGCCCAGAAGACAGGGGATATCGCGTTCTCCGTCTTTGACGAGTTCGAGTTCCATGTCTACCGGCTCAGCCCAAACGAAGTGGAAGCTCGGGCCGAGGTCGTTGCCGGAATGGAGCCGGGTCCAGGCCGGAACCTGGTGCCCATGGCTCCCGACGTTCCTAGTCTGGTCGCGACCTATCTGGACGATGCTACCACTGGCCTCGAGGCACCCGGGACTTTCACAGTGACGGATGCGGAAGATTTCGATTCCCGGCTCCAGCTCGACTTCATCGGTCAGCCCATGTTGGGGGGTGGGGCCGACCAGTTCGGGACATACATCGGTGGTAGCGCTTCGGCCTACTTCTCGGACATGCTGGGGAATCGCCAACTCGGCGTGGCGCTGCAGGCGTCCGGGACCGTGAAGGACATCGGGGGTCAGGTGTTTTATCTGAACTCGGCGAAACGCTGGAATTGGGGATATTCCGTCTCTCGGATCCCTTACCAGTACCAGTATTACGGTTGGCAGCAGGTTTCCGACGATGCCGGCGGAACCCTGGATGCCTTGGCCCTGACTCGGTATCGGATTTTCGCCGACAACGCGACGGCATTGATCTCCTACCCGTTTTCCATGACGCGGAGACTCGAAGCGAACGCAGGGTTCAGCCGGTACTCGTTCGACCTCGAGCAAGACCAGATCCTCTACGACGGCGTGTTCCAGGTCGGCCAGCGAAGAGTCCAACTGGATTCTCTGGAGGCCGATCCCTTGAATCTTTTCGAAGCGACCATCGCCTACGTCGGTGACAACTCTTTCTCTGCCTTCACCTCTCCGGTTCGGGGCGGCCGGTTCCGGTTCGCGGTGACCAGCACCATGGGGACGGTGAACTACCAGACGCTGAACCTCGATTACCGTCGCTATTTCAGCCCCAACCGAAACCTGACGGTAGCACTTCGCGGGCTGCATGTTGGACGATATAACTACGGGAACGATTTCCTCGATAGCCAGGCATTCTATCCGTTCTTCTTGGGGTATGAGAGTCTGATCCGGGGTTATGCATACGAGAGCTTTTCGTCCAGTGAGTGCGGTGAGTCGAGAACTGGTAGCTGCCCCGTCTTCGATCGAATGAGGGGCCAGCGACTGGCGGTGGCGAACCTCGAGTTCCGGGTACCGTTCATCGGGACCGACCAGTTCGGCCTGATCAACCTGCCCTACATCCCGATGGAGCTCGTAGCGTTCACGGATGTCGGGGTGGCCTGGGATGACGAGAACCCGGTGGATTCCTGGGGCTTCAGCACCTCATCCACTGAGAGAGTCCCGCTCTTCTCCTCCGGTCTCGGAGCCCGTTTCAACCTTCTGGGCATCTTGATCCTGGAAGCCTACTATGCCTACCCGTTCCAAAGGCCGGACAAGGGATGGCACTGGGGTTTCAACCTGGCTCCGG
>JABDNZ010000022.1 GCA_013043565.1 Gemmatimonadota bacterium
CCACAGGAAGAACATTCCAACCGATATGGCGACCGGCGCGACCCAGGGCATGAGGGCCATGGCTCGGGACGGCTCTCGAGTCTGGCCTCGAAGGAACCGGATCCCGGTGAGGATCATGACCCCGGCGACCAGGCCGCCCAAGAAGAGGTACAGAGGGATCTCCCAACCCCAAACGTGCATGGTGGGGTCGATGAGATGGTTGTGTCGTGTGTTCGTGATCTCGTTCATCGATCCCTCACCTCAGATAGAAGTGTTTGGGGGTCGTCCCGGCGTCGGGCTTCAGCACATGGGCCTCTCGGGTCGCCAGGACTCGGGAAATCTGGCTGTTCGGATCATTCAGATCCCCGAAGTAGATGCTCTGGGTCGGACAGATTTCCTGGCAGGACGTGGTCGGGATCCCCGACTCCAGTCTGTGCATGCAGAAAGTGCACTTGTCGGCCACCCCGCTCCTTGGATCGATGTGCCGCGCATCGTAGGGGCAGGCGGTGATGCAGGCTTTGCAGCCCGAGCACTTGTCCGGATTTACCTGGACTGAGCCGCCAGGCCCGTAGTGGGAGGAGCCGGTCGGGCAAACGGTAACACAGGGCGCATCCCGGCAGTGGTTGCACCGCTCCGACCGTATGGCCATCCGGATGTTCGGGTACTCCCCTTCCAGGAGGGTATAGATCCAATCCCTCGAGTAGTCGGGAGCTGTATCGTTCTCCGTTTTGCACCCGATGACGCATGCCGCACAGCCCACGCAGGTCTGGGCGTCGATAGCCATGCCATAGCGAACGTCGCTCATACGGCCTCCTCCTCCCCAGCCGGGACCTCAAGTGCCGCGGTGCTTTCCTCCCGGAGTGGGTCCGAGGTGGTCTCCACGTCCTCGGCCCGGAGGAAGGTGACGAAGTTCACGTTCATCCCGGTACCGCCCATGATGGGATCGGTCTTGAAGCGGGTCACGAGCTCGGCGTCGTCGATCCCCTTCCCGTAAACCTGCTTCAACCCCTTGGCCTTCCTCCCATAGCCATGGACTACATAGACGGCGTCCGGATGAATCCGATCGGTAACCTTCACCGGTGCACTGAAGCTGGAACGGACCCCGTCCTGGTTCTGGAGGTAGACGCGGTCGCCGGTCGCCAACCCCCACCGCTGGGCAATCTTCCGGTTCACCCACACCCCGTTCTCATCCATGACCTCCGATAACAACCGGTTGTTCGTAGTTCGCCCAAAGGTGTGGACAGGCGAACGGCCAAAGAGCAGCCGGTAGTACCCTTGTGGGGGATCCTCGACCTCTTCGTCATGCCAGGTAGGCATGGGATCGAAGCCCTGAGCCGCCAACTTCTGGGAATAGAACTCAATCTTTCCGGAGTCCGTCCAGAACACCGGGGCGGCCCCCTCCTCGAAATAGATGGGGCCCTGCTCTCCCACGATGACGCCGTCTCGCTGCAGTATGTCGCAGTCCAACCCCGCAGCCTCCACACGGGTTTTGGCGTATTCCACCGAGTCCTTCCAGGGGAAGAAGTCGGGAAGACCGATGCGGTGGCCCAGCTCCCGGGCAATCCACCAACCGGGCTTGGAGTCGTACATGGGTGGAACCACCTCCTGCCGGACAGCCACATAGGGAGTCCGCCACGGGGGTGTGAAAACCTCGTCACAACGCTCCAGGTATGTCGCTTCCGGGAGAACCACATCCGACCATCCCACAATCTCTGCTGGGAGGATGTCCACGGTCACCAGGAAGTCCAGCTCCTGGATAGCCCTGTATGTCTGCTCCGGATTAGGGAGGGTCGTGGGCAGGTTGGAACCGTAGACCATCCATCCCTTGATCCGAGAGTCGCCGATGCTGCTGGGGATGGTGGCATCGCAAACCCCCTGAGCCAACGCCTGGTCGGCCAAGGGATAGGCGCTGGGATCCGGGCGATCCGCCACCTGCGCTTCATGGTCCAGGTAGCCGGGGTACTCGTAGGGCGGGATCTCCATGGTCGACGGGACGAAGAACCCACCTTTCCGACCCCAGGACCCGAGGAGTGCGTTCAAGAGTGCTATGGCCCGGGACCGCTGGGTGTCGTTCCCATACCAGGTCACGTGCCGGCCCGGGTGCACCAGCGTCGCCGGGCGTTCCGCCGCCATCATCCGTGCGGTTCGCCTGATCTGGTCCGGATCCAGCCCCGTCCGTGTGTAAGCCCACTCTGGGGAATACGGCTGGACGTGAGCTTGAAGTTGCTCAAACCCGTAGCCATAGACTTCCACGTAGTCCCGGTCGTAGAGCCCTTCCCCGATGATCACGTTCATCCATGCCAGGAGGAGGGCGATATCCGTCCCCGGTTTGATGGGCATCCACTCCACGGACTTGCTGGCTGCAACCGAAAACCGGGGATCGACCGTGATGACCTTGGCACCATTGCGGAGGGCCTCGGCGAACTCTTGTACCTGAGTGTTGTGCATGTTCTCACCCAGGTGGCTGCCGATGAGGACGAGACATCGAGAGTTCTTGATGTCGGTCCGCTCGGGGGAGCCAACCCCCCACCCGTATGTGAGATCGAAGCCGACGTCCCGGGGCCCTCTGCATTGGGCATAGGAGGGGGCGGCGATGTTGGGGGACCCGTAGGCGTGAAAGAGGTGCTTCATCCAGTTCCCACCGTACCCGTGGGAAAACAAAGCCAACGCTTCCGCCCCATGCCGGGCCTTGATCCGCTCGAAGTTCTCTGCCACCTCGTTGAGGGCAGCGTCCCAGGACACCTCCTCGAACTCCTGAGATCCTCGGACATCCCGTCGAACCATGGGCTTCTTCAGCCGGTCCGGGTCATAGAGGATCCCGGTTCCGCCAGCCCCCCTCGGGCAAAGATGGCCCTGAGATAGAGGGTCCTTGGGATTCCCTTTGATCTTCGTAACCCGGCCGTCCTGCACGTGGGCCAGAATCCCACATTTCCAAAAGCAGAGCTCACAGAAGGAAGGAATCACCTGGTCGCCGTTGGTCCCAGGGTCCACCGTGAGATTCCCGTACAAGCCGAACCAATCGGTGGTCACGCCACTGAGAGCGGCGGTCCCAGCCACACCGTATGAAGACATCCGGATGAAATCCCGTCTTTTCATGCCGGGGCCCTCCTGTCGATCATATTCAACATTTCCTATGTCCTCTTTCTTAGACACCACCCAGATCGTTCCCTTCGAAAGCGCCGAAATGACCCGGTTCGGATCCAGGATGCCCATCAAGTAGGCAATGAGGGGGCCAAGCACCAAAACCCATAACCTTCGTTGGGACGGCCGTAAGTTGTTGGTCGTTGATCACTTCAAGATTGAAGGACAAACCCATTAAATGCCTACCCCCGGGGCATCCATGGCAACGGGCGACAGAATGTCCCTCGGAGGAGCATACGCCGGTCCTAAAGGACCTAGGGGCAATCTGTCCCAACAGACCAGGCCACCTCGGGGCCCTGGTCCATGGCGAGCCGGGTTTTTCTTTACCAGGAAAGGGGCCTAGGAGACTCGGGTGGTCGTGGCTAGGTTTGGGACGCTGACCTCAAAACGCGCCTCACCTTTCCCGTTATCAATTCCCTGGACCCGGACTACATCAGACAAGGACCCTCCGGAATGGAAAGTTGGATTGCCCTCATGATGCGGCCCTGGCCCTGGTTCGTCACCGGACCTCTGATAGGCCTCGTGGTTCCAGTCCTCCTTGTGGTAGCCAACAAACAGTTCGGTCTATCCTCGAACCTGACGCATATGTGCGCCATCGTGGCGCCGCGGAAATCGGACCTCCTCAAGCACGAGTGGAAGAACGTCGGACTGTGGAACCTGACATCGGCCTTCGGCCTGGTCCTGGGAGGATACGTCGCCGTTTCATTTTTGTCCGCGCCGGACCAGATCGTTGGGATCTCAGAGGCGACGCGGGCCGAGCTCAGCGCCCTTGGAATCAAGGACTTCGTGGGTTTGGCCCCCAGAGAGATCTTCAGCTTCAAGTCCCTGACGACCGCCCGAGGACTGATCATGATCGTGGGGGGTGGTTTCTTGGTGGGTTTTGGAGCTCGTTATGCAGCGGGGTGCACATCAGGACATGGGATATCGGGCCTGTCCAACCTGCAGGTGCCCTCCCTCGTGGCCGTTCTCGGGTTCTTCGCAGGAGGCTTCATCGGCACTTTCCTCATACTCCCTCTCGTCCTGTAGGGGGCCATCGGAATGAAGACAAGTATCCCGGAGGAAAGACGCATCTCTTTGCTTTTCCACCTGATCACGGGCACGATCCTCGGGGTCCTCTTTGTGAAGGGCGAGGTGATCTCATGGTTCAGGATTCAGGAGATGTTCCGACTGCAGAGTATCCATATGTACGGAACTATCGGGTCAGCCGTGTTGGTTGGGGCCATCTCCATCGGAATCATCAAGGGATTCAAGCTGCGGTCGATCCGGGGCGAGCCCATCCTGATCGAGCCGAAGGAGCGCACTCCGGCTCTACGCCGTTACTGGATAGGTGGGATCATTTTCGGGGTGGGGTGGGCTCTTCTCGGTGCCTGTCCCGGTCCCATGTTCACGCTCACAGGTGGAGGGGTGTGGGTGTACTCCGTGGCAATCGCATCCGCTGTTGCCGGTACAGGGGCCTATGCCTCGCTGAGGAAGCGGCTTCCGCACTGACAGGGGCTACGACCCCTTGTCGGACACCACTGGCCGCTGGCCGTCCCCATCTTTTCTCCGAACAGAGTTTAAGCGTCCGCCTCCCTCACCGGCCTTTACCTCCTTGGTGAGAGCGCTTTCCTGCCCCCTCAGAGCAGATGGAGGCCGGGACTTCGTCACCTGCACGGTACCGGGTTCGACCTCGGTCAGCACGTTTTCGGCCCCATCCGGCCATTCGACGATCAAACTGTCCACCCGGGTGGCGTCTCCCAGCCCAAAATGGGCCAGCATCTGATTCTGACTCCCGTACCCGGTAATTGGCCAATTCCACCGAGTCAAACGACGTCTTTCGCCCTCGATGGTGACCACGCACGTGACTTTGGCTCCGACGGCAAACGTATTGGGCCAATCCCCTTGAAGAGAGACGCTGAGCCAACCGCGACCTGAAGTCTCCGAGGTGGTATTGCGGTAAAGTCGGTTCACCTGATCGCTGCTGCCCCACGACGCGACGAACAAGTCGAGGTCGCCATCCAGGTCATAGTCAGCCCAGGCTACTCCGGCACTCGTATCGGCATGCATCGCCACGTCGCCCCGCATGTCCCTGCTGAAACCGCCGTGCCCATCGTTCAGGTAGATGAAGTTCCGCATGTCAGGACCGTAGGTCCCATTCGCGACGAATAGATCCAGGTCACCGTCCAGATCGTAGTCTGCCCATGCGTGACCCTTGCTCGCTCCCCCCTCATCCATGGATAGCAGGCTAGAGAAATCCGGTGTCAGTTCCCCACCCCCACTGTTGCGGTATAAAACGTTTCGGCGGTCGAAGTTGGCCACGAAAAGATCAAGGTCTCCGTCTTCGTCGTGGTCTGCCCAAGAAACCCCGTACGAGTAGCCGATGGCCTCCACCAGGTGCCCCTCCATGACCTCCTCGAACTGCCACCCTCCGAGGTTCAGGAAGAACCGATTGGGTGCGTCCCGGTTGTTGGCGACATACATGTCAGGCAACCCGTCGCCGTTCGCATCGGCCCAACCGCAGGCCCGGGCCTCTCCGGTCCCGGTACTCATGGGACTCTCGGCCACTTCGACGAATCGGTGACCACCTTCATTTCGAAACAGTAGGTTGGAAGCGCCATCGTACCCGATCACGAAAACATCAAGCCACCCGTCCCCATTCACATCAGCCCAACATGCCATCGAGGCTCCTGCCGTCCGGTCCGTGAGGCCACTGTCCGTGACCGGCGTGAACCCACCGGATCCGTCGTTGCGAAACAGGTTGTCCCGCTCCCCGTTCCGATTCACGACGAAGAGGTCCAAATCTCCGTCGCCATCGTAGTCAATCCAGCTCACGCCTTCCGAGCTGGCCGGGAACGTTGTGGTCGGGCTGGGGGAAGATGGATCCGAGTTGAGGTTCTTCTGGAACCCCGGATGGATGGAGCCTGCGCCGACGGACAATCCGCCCTGAGGTCGGTGCCCCGGCGGGCCGAAATGCAGGTTGTGATAGAGGACGTTCTCCTGCCCACTCGTGTTGGCGGTGTACAGGTCTGGATCCCCGTCTCCGTCGAAGTCGGCCCAGCCGACGCCTCTCGTCGCTCCCCCATCCTCAGCGAAAGGACCCTCTACCACTGCTTCGAACAGAGGCGTCGGTTCCAAGGTGACCGTGTCAGTAGCAGCCTCGCAGGCGAGGCAGACCGCCGCCATCAGGACTGCCAGGACATGGGG
>JABDNZ010000032.1 GCA_013043565.1 Gemmatimonadota bacterium
ACGTAGTTCGGGGCGCTGGTCCAGGCGACGCCGACCTTGAGCCCCCGGGTCTCTCCGAACCGTTCCCGAATGGTCAGGTAGTCGGCGAGGATCTGGCATGGGTGGTATACGTCACATTGCATGCTTATGAGCGGAACGCTGGCGTGCTCGGCTACATCTCTCAGGTATTCATTGCCCTCGCCGAACGTGCAGTGCCGAATGGCTATCCCCTCGCCGTACCTGGAGAGAACGTTGGCCGTGTCCTTGGCGTTCTCACCGTGACTGATCTGCATCCGGTCCGGAGACAGGTAGATCCCGTGGCCTCCAAGCTGTGTCATGCCGGTCTCGAAGGAGTTCCGGGTGCGGGTGGAGGAGTCGAAGAAGATCATGTACAGGGTCTTCTCCGTCAGAAGGGGAGTCGATACCCCCGCGGCCCTCTTTTCCTTCAGGTCTGAAGCCAGGGCGAACAGGGTCTCCAGTTCCGATGTGCTCCAGTCCTGGGTTGTGATGAAGTCCTTCCCCTTCAGCTCAGGCCTCAGGTACTCGTGGTACATAGTTCGTCCTTTCGGGCCGAGAGGATGGTCGGCACCAGGCTGAACACGGCCGTAGCAGTTACGAGATCAGCCACTCGTACGTGTTCCTCCGTCGTATGAGCGAGCTCCTCCCGTCCGGGAGCGAACCCGACGGTTGGGATTCCTTTTCGTCCCATGGTGGCCACTCCGTTCGTGGAGAACGACCACCGTGAAATCTGTGGGCGCCCGCCGGTTACCGCCGACACCGCGTCCGCCATACCCTGGACAAGGGGATGGCCCTCGGGCATGACCCAGGCAGGGAAGAACTTTTCCTGGCGTGCCCGTTCCCCTCTCCAACTCACCTCGTCGTATTGCAGAAGCTCGACCTCCGCGTCGCCGATGCTGGGCAGCGACCGGATCTGGGCCAGGGCCCCGTCCACCGTCTCTCCTGCTGTGAGCCGCCGGTCCAAGAAGAGTCGGGCCGCCGCAGGGACGGCGTTCAGGGAGGCGGACGTGCACTCCAGGAATGAGGCCACGATGGTTCCCTTACCCAGGAAATCATCGGAGGGGAGCCGCTCGTTGAGAGCTTCGATGTCTTTGAGAATGGGCGCCAGCTTATAGAGGGCGTTCACCCCCTTTTCCGGGTGGGCAGCGTGGGAGGAAACCCCTCGGGTCGAGATGGTGGCTTCCACTCTTCCGCGCTGTCCCCGATAGACCCCCAGGTCGGTAGGTTCTCCGATGATTACCACGTCCGGACGGATCCCTTCGTTCTCCATGAGATGAAGGAGACAGTATCCGTCGCAGTCCTCCTCCATGACGGAGGCGGTGAGGTAGAGAGTCACCTCGGGAGGAAGGCCCTTCTGGACGGCCATTGCGGCCCCATGGGCCATGCATGCGACGCCCGGGAGCTCGTCGACGGCTCCCCGCCCCCAGACCTGTCCGTCCTCCAGCTTCCCCTGAAAGGGATCGAACGCCCAGGAATCGGGATCGCCAACACCGACACAGTCGATGTGGCCGTCCATCAGGATCTTGAATGGACCGTCACCGGCCCGGGCCACCACATTCCCCAGCTTATCGAAGAAGACCTCGTCGAACCCCAGCCTCTCGTATTCGAGACGGGCTCGTTCGCACCGCTCCCCTTCCTCCCTGCTTTCGGCCGGGATCGCGATCATTTCCCGAAGGAAACGAACGATCTCCTCCTGTCGGGCCTCTGCGTCCTCGAGAGCTCTCGCCCCGTCGTTCGGACCAACTCCTCCGCTCATGCCCGGCCCCCTTCGCTGAGCATCGCTTCCAGAACTCCGGTCTCAGCGTTGAATTCCCTGATCGCTTCGTCCCATTCCGGAAGGAGGGAAACCAAGTTCTCCCAGAATCCAGGATCCCAAAGGGCATCCAGATCTTCCACCGTCCGACCCTGCTGTTCCACCCAGGTGAAGTATTTGAGGTTGTGGATGGCTTTTCGGTCCGTGAAGCGAAGCTCTTTCAGGTGGTCGGTAGCGGCTCCCATGAGAAAGCGCTCGAAATCCATGTCGGCATGGCGACTCGTGTAGCCACCGAACTCCTCCGTCAACTCAACAAGGCGGGTCCGGTAGAGCTCCACCGAGTCGGTGAGGGAGGTAAAGAGCATGTCCTGTCCGTCCATCTCGAAGTACCGCGCGGTCTTGATGGCGGCCAGCAGGTTACAAATGCAGGAGATTCCCAGCAGGGGAAGGGAGTCCACCGCCTCCTCCCGAACCCCCCGCTCGAGGAGTACTTGCCGCCCCGCCGGCTCGTTGAAGAGCCTCAGCAGCCGAAGGGTGGCCTCATCGTCGATGGCTGTCACCAGGTCCGTGTTCCGGACGTTGTGAATCCAGGGAATGTGTTTGTCACCGATTCCTTCGATCCGGTGACCACCAAATCCCGCCATGAGGAGGGTCGGGCATTGAAGGGCTTCGGCCGCGGTGATTCGGCTTCCGGGGAACAGCGTCTTCAAAAAGTCTCCGGCCGCGAGGGTGCCGCCGGATCCCGTGGCCCCCACCCATGCCGCGAATCGGTCGCCGGGGCCGGCCAAGGTGCGGAAGACGGATTCAACGGCGGGCCCAGTGACGCCATAGTGCCACAAATAGTTTCCGAACTCGTCGAACTGGTTGAAGATCACAGCCTCCGGCCGATCTCGCCGAATCTCCCAACACATGTCGAAGATCTCTTTGACGTTGCTCTCACATCCAGGTGTGGCGATGACCTCGGCCCCGATCTCCTCCAGCCATTCGAACCGCTCCCGGCTCATCTCCTCAGGAAGGATCGCCACGGCATCGCAGCCCAGGAGGGCGCTGTCGAAAGCCCCACCCCTGCAGTAGTTCCCCGTGGAGGGCCAGACCGCCTTCTGTGCGGTGGGATCGAACTCTCCCGTCACCAGCCTGGGCACGAGGCACCCGAACGCAGCACCTACCTTGTGGGCACCGGTGGGGAAGTGCTTGCCCACCAAGCCCACGATTCTGGCTTCGACTCCGGTGAGCTCCGGCGGGAACTCAACGGCGTTCACCTCACCGAAGCCCCCGGTTTCCGGGTCGTTCCGCCACGTGATCCGAAAGAGGTTCAGAGGGTCCAGCTCCTGCATCTCCACGGAAGACAGCCGTTCCCGGACGATCGGATCGACGCCGGTCGGATCCCGCATCTGTTCGAATGTGGGGATGAGGATCCCCCGCTCTCGACAGCGTTCCACTGCTCTGTTCCGGGCTTCTTGGTCAACGATCATCGCCAAACTCTCATCTCCTTGCTTCCCGTCCTTTTCCCGTGTCGATCAGCGGGCTTCGGTTCCGAGGTAGGCCGTTCCCCAGTCCAGGGAGTGAAACCGCTGCCATAGGCCAGGGGCCAGGGACCGAGCCTCCTCTGCCAGCTGGGTAGGGTCGAGGGTGGTGTGCTCGAACTCTTCCAGGAGAACCCGGCCTCTGGCCACCGTGTGCCGGACCGGGGCCTCGGCGGCACCGTATACCATGTGGCCTAAGAGGTTGTCCTCCTCGATCGGTGTCGGTGGCGGGGAGTCCACCGCTATCAGGTCGGCCGGGGCGCCGGGAGCCAACTCTCCGAGGAGGGGCTCCTCGAAGAACGTTCGCGCCACGGCGCTGTTCTCTCCGAGAAGAGACGGGAGGACCTCGAATCCAGCGGTCGGGTCCTTCTCGGCTCCTCGAAGGTTGAGAAATGCGAAGCGGAGAGCCCGGAGCATGGCCGAAGACATGCCATCGGTGCCCAGGCCGACGCGGCATCCGAGGGCCGAAACACGGGGGACGTCCAAGCGGCCCACTCCATTGTTGGCATTCGATTCAGGATTATGGATGAGGGCGGCCCCCGTCCGGGCCACGGTCCGGAGGTCGGATTCGGTCAAATGGATCCCGTGAGCGAGGAGCGCCCTTTCGTCCAGGAGCCCGGCCTGCTCCAACCTCACCAAAGGGTCCACGCCGAAGGCGGCCACGGAGGCTTCGGCATCCACTGGGTCTTCCGCCAGGTGAATGTGGCACCCCGCCTCCTTGGGCCGTCGATCGGCGATATGGCCCAGAGTTTCATCGAGAACAGTGAAGCTTGCGTGGATTCCGAAAACGCCCCGGATCCGAGGGTCATTCCGTCGTTCGCGAAAGAACCGGAGGTTCTCCTCGATCCCGGCCAGAGCGCCGTCGTGCCCGTTTCGATCCGTGACCTCGTAGCACAAAGCCCCTGAGATTCCAGCGGCCCCCAAGGCTTCGGCGATCAGATCCAGGCTCCCCTCGATGCAACCAGGGGAGGCGTGATGGTCAAAGACCGTCGTGCAGCCCCATCGGATACAATCGGCGGCGGAGAGGAGGGCCGAGGTCCGGATCGTCTCCGGATCCAGGGCCCGGTCCAGGCGCCACCAGAGGCGGTCCAGGACCTCCGGGAACGTGGTCATGGGGGTGCCGGGGTCCAGGCCCCGGGCCATGGCTGAATAGAAGTGATGATGGGTATTGATCAGGCCCGGAAGAATCAGGCCGCCGCCGGCGTCGAGGATGCGAGCTTCGGGGAAGCGGTCCTTCACCGCCGAGCTCTCGCCGATCTCCAGGATACGGTCACCCTGCCAGGCCACTGCGCCGTCCGGAATGACGGAGGGTACGCTTCCGCCCGGCACCAACGTCCCGTTCGCCATGATATGAGTGGCGCTCATAGCTCTGCTCTTTTCTCCCTCATGACCCATTCTCCAGCTCCGGTCGGTCCGAACGTCTCGGTCCCGGATGCTGCTCGGGAGTATGCCGTTTCTCCCCGCAGGATCGTGGCCCTTACTCTGCCCATCAACTCCCGACCCTCCAAGGGCGTGTAGCGATTCAGATTGTGTAGATCCGCCGCCCGGACCGTCCAACGTTCTGTTTCGTCCAGGACGGCAAAATCGGCGTCCAGTCCCACTGCGATACGCCCCTTTCGGTTGTCGATCCCAAAGAAGCGGGCGGGTGCGGAGGCGGTCACTTCGACCAGGCGCTCGAGGGTCAACCTACCCGTCCGAACGCCTTCCGAGTACAGGTATGGTAGGGAGGTTTCCACGCCCGGCACGCCGCCGTAGTCGGTCCAGATCGAGCCGGTCTCCTTCTCTTCGGGCCATTGGCCGGCAGCGTGATCCGTGGCAACGAACTCCAAGCTTCCGGCGGCGAGACCCTCCCATAACCCGGTCCTGTCGCCCTCTGCCTTCACTACGGGTGCGGTCTTTAGGAGAGAACCCTGTTCCTCCAGATCATCGACGGTGAAAGCGAGGAAATGAGGGCAGGTTTCGCCACTGACGGGAAGGCCTTCAGCCCGAGCTTCCGCGATGACCTCCATTGCCCTTCTACAAGCGACATGAACAATGTGGACCCTAGTGCCCGTTATCTCACATAGCCCAACCATTGTCTGGACGGCCGAGACCTCTGCCGCTTCCGGTCTGGAAGCGGCGTAGGCCAGGGGGTCGTTCCTTCCCATCCCTCGTAGGCCCGCCTCCAGGGCCCGGACCATTTTTCTGTCCTCGGCGTGGACTCCCACCGGGATCCCGAGGCGCCTTGCCTCCGTCAAAACACTTCTCAGTTGGTCCTTGGACAGGTCCTTGAATGTGTCCATCCCGGATAACATGTAGACCTTGATGGATGCGACGCCGGCCTCGACCAGGTCCTCCAGATCCTTCGACCAACCATCTCCCACCAGAACGTTTGCCGACATTCCGCCCCAGAGCATGAAGTCGACATGAGCTTTGGGCCGGATCTCGTCCAACTTCGACTGGAGGCTGGAGACGCCGATCACGGGGGGGAGGGAAGTGCACGGCATGTCTACCACGCAGGTCACTCCCCCTGCGGCAGCCGCTCGGGTTCCTGTCTCGAAATTCTCCCTGTGGGTGAAGCCCGGATCGTCGAAGTGGACATGCCCGTCTATGATCCCAGGGAGGAGCAAATGACCCTGTAGGTCGACAACCTCGGTGTCTTCTCCGCCGGCACCGTCTCCGGGCCCAACCACCTCGGCGATCTTCCCGTCGACCACGAGGATCTCCCGGAAGGCGGTTCCGTTTCCCCCAGTGGGGATTCGCGCATTGATGAGGCGCCGCTTCATGTAGCCTGCCTCATGGGCCTTTGGGGTTCACTGGGTTGGGGCGGTTCGACTCATAGATAGACTCCCAAACAGTCTTCATCCTCCACAACACCGCTGTGTCGAGGGAAAAGGCCCCGTCTTTCTCGACACCCTCGGGGGGCGGGACCGGCTCGGCTTCCGTTTTCACGGGTCCCCAGCCCAAGACCGCCAGCGATTCCCAGCGAAGCTCCAGCACCCTGCCGGCCCTGGAAAGGCGGGCAACGTTCTCTTCCGCGTCGATTTCCATTTCGTGCTCCTGACGACCGATTCGTGCCAGGAGACGCTGTCCATCCCGGAAGAAGCCATCGGCTTCGGACGCTGAGAAGTGCGCCTTGGTGGAAAACACCCTCTCCTTCTCCCGGAACGGTGCACCGATTTCCGGGCAGTAAACCTCGCAGTTGGAGCATTCGTTACAGGCACCGTCGTAGACGGCCAGTTGGTGATCCGTCTCGATCAGGAATCCTGATCCAACCGCTGTTTCCGTTGGGCCACCGGGGCCCCCGGGGAGGATCTCGGTCTCGTGGGAGACGGGATCGGGGAAGTAGACGAAGATGGCATCGTTGGGACAGGCCGAAACGCACAGGTCGCAATTCAGGCAGTCATAGAGGGCAAGGTCGCTGTCGACCGTTCGGAGAGGTCTCGAGTTTCTGGCCCAGTGGTATCGCTCATCGGCCGGCAGCGCGTCGACGATATCCCGACCATTCAGGCGCCCGGCGATTCGAGTGGCCGACAAGGTCACCAGGTCGGGGTCCAAGCCTGCGACGCCTGCCACTTCTCGGATCGCCGCAGGGAGGGTGTCGGGATCCTCCCGGGCGGCAGAAAGGAGGCGGGCCCCATGGTCTCTCCACGCCGCCATCCCCTCGGGTACCGATTTCAGGGCCTCCTCCATCGCCGCGACACCATTCCCTCCAGCGACCAAAACGTATGCTTCCCTGGAGCTCACCCCGTGTGCTTCCATGTCCCGGCCCAGGGCCCGCAGGTAGGCGGGGAGGCGGCCGAATCCACCCTGACGAAGGAGGTCGGTGCAGGTCGTTACGGGCACCATCCCGCAGGCAACCGCAGCCGGAAAGTTCTTCGCGTCGATGCCGGCTGAAAAAGACACCGGCATTTCGAAGCCCAGGTCCTCCCGGAAGCGCTGCATCAGGGTCATGGAGATGACATGGAGCGGAGGGCCCGAAAGATACATGTAGGGATCGGGTTGGCTGGGAAAGATCTCAGGATCGTTCTCGACCACCAGAGTGTTGGTGAACTTTGCTCCCACAGCTTTTCCGAGTTTTCCGGCCTTCTCCTGCAGACTCCGGAGGATATGGAGCCCGTCCGCGTACTCGAGGTCGGCTTCGAAGGCCTCTTTCCTCAACCGTAGGTGCCGATACCCAAGCCGGTCGTGGAGCAGGTGCCGAACTTCGTCGAAGCCCAAAAGGGTCGGATTGAGCTTGAGGATCACCTGAAGCCCCAGCTCCTCCATGAGGTAGGTTGCGATGGCTTCGATTTGATCGGCCGGGCACCCATGAAAGGTGGAGAGGGTTACGCACTCCGAGATCGCGGACGGCAACTCCAGGTCCCGGAACTCCGCCAGGTCGCCGTCGAGCTGAGCCCGAAAATCATCCAGGACGGGCCC
>JABDNZ010000036.1 GCA_013043565.1 Gemmatimonadota bacterium
CCGTCAACACGGCCAAACCCCGGAGAAACCGAAATGGAATCACGCTTTTGTCCTCCCTCTGTTTGCCAATATCCTCCGGAGGATCCTGACCACCAAGGGCAGATCCCGCCGGGCCCAGGCTCGGCCACTGAGATTAGCTTCCACCTTGTCCAGTGCGTCTTCGAGGAGGGCATCGTGGAGTGGCCGAAACACCACCGGCCAGGTCAGGAGAGCGGGCCCCGATACTCTCATCTCGATCACGTGGCGAAGCTCGCATCCGGAATCCGTCGGTGTCACATGAAACCCATGGGTTCCCTGGAACCCATCGGGTTTGGTGAACCGGAAAGTGATCTTTCGCCCGGGCTCGTATTCTTCGACGAAGTAACGGATCGGCCCATGCCCCCCCTTCGCCCCCACCGCCAGGGGCCGGTCGAATCCCATCCGAGGCCAGCGCTCGTAGGGCCAAAGGGAATCGGCTTGGCCGGAAAGAGAGTCCAAACAGGCTCCAACGAGTTCAGGCGGTTCGCCGAAGGACCGGGAGTGATGGTTCGAGACCCTCATGCCAGGGGGCCACTCCGCCGCGACCCTCCATCGGACTTCGGCCCCGAAGCGGTCCCCCCGCCGTCGTCGGGTCCTTCGGCCTCTGCGGCCCGTTGCTCGAGCTGTGCATTCAGGACAAGGAACTCCATCATGGCCTCGCTTCCCTCATCCTCCGGTTCCTTTGGAAAGTAGAGGTTCTTTATCCATCTGGAGATCATGACCAAAACGACTACACTGAGCATGGTGACGACCAAGCCCAGGAGCAAACCTGGCAGATAGCTGGAACTCACGAACGTTTCTCTCCTTTTCCTTAGATGAATCTCGCAAGATGGCCGAGGTTGAGTGTCTCGAGAAGGGGGATAAACCGAGGGTCTTGGTGGAGACCAAGTTGGCGGGGGGCATGGAAGAGATAGATCATGCTGCCGTCCTTCTGTTCCGCCGCCTTGGTGAGGGATTCGAACGCTTCATCCATGCGACCCAACCCAGCGTAGGTGAGCCCCAACCAGCAATTCGACCCCTGGCCCGTTTTCGCTAACTCTTCGAGTTCACTCAGAAGCTCCTCCGCTTTTTCAGAGGCACCCCCGGCCCCATAGAAGACAGCGGCGACACCCAGGAACACCGGATGGTGCCCCCCCAACGCCAAAGCCTTCCCCGCAAGGTCGACAGCCTCATCGAGACGGCCTGACCGAATATAAGCGTCCCCCAAACCCACGTGGGGCATGGGATCTGTGGGGTCGTCAGCGATCTCCTCCAGGAAGAGCCTCTCCGCCGTATCATATTCGCCGAATAGCATGTTGACGGTGCCCAGTCGTCCTCGGTACCGGACATCCAGACGACTCAGCTCACGGGCCTGCCGGAGCGAGGCCAGCGCCTTCTGAAAGTCATACTCCACGTAGGTGGCGTGGAATTCGGCCCAGAGATAGGCATTAGCGAAGTTCGGATTCAGATCGAGAGCCCGGTCCAAGGCCGCCTTCGCCGCAGGGTAGTCCCGTTCCCAGTACATCCTGTAAAGGGCCTGGGCAAGGTGGGCCTCGGGGAGTTGGGGATCCAATTCCAGAGCCCTAGCCGCGGCCTCCCCTGCCCTCGGGAGCGTCTCCCTGGGCGGGTGGGACGAGAACCCGATGGATTGCATGGTCAAAGCCTCAGCGAGGCTCGCCAACGCCGGGGCGAACCGGTCGTCCAGCCGGATAGCCGTCTCGAAATGGCCCACGGCCTCGGCCAGGGTGTGCGGGCTGAAAGCTGCCATCGCCTGCCGGCCCTTCAGATAGGAGTCGTAGGCCGACAACTCCGCCTTGGGTACCACGGGTTTTAGTACTGCGGAAGTGGGCTTTCCGGCGGCGTCAACGCCCGGAACCTCCTCCAGGAGGCGACCGGCCACGGCCAGGGCAATTTCCCCTTGAATCTCGAAGATCTCGCCATGGTCCCGATCAAACTGTTCCGACCAGAGGTGGTACCCGTTCCGAGCATCGATGAGCTGGGCAGTGATCCGAAGGACCCGGTCGGAACGCCTTACGCTGCCCTCCACGACATGAACGACATTCAGTCTCTGACCGATCTCTCTTATGTCGATACGCCCGCCCTTGAAAACGAAGGCACTGGTACGGGCTGCCACCCGGAGCCCCTTCTGTTTGGCCAGGGCGTTCGTAATCTCCTCGGTGATGCCATCTGCGAAGTAGTCACCCTCGGGGTCAGCGCTGAGGCTTTCGAAAGGAAGCACAGCAATGGATCGGTCTTCGGGCTGAATCCCGGAAGACGTTTCGGAGGAGGGTTCCATTGCCTCATCGGCAACTTCGGCCGCAGCCGGAGAGGGTTCCGGTCGGACCTCGTAGGCCCAGGCCAGAACCAGTGCAATGGGGAACCCCAGAATGACCAGTGCCATCACCGCCCGCCAGATGACAGCTTGAAGGCCCAGCACGTCGCCAAAAAGGAATTCTGCCCCTCCGCTCACGCCCCAGCCCACCACCACGTAGGCTACCGCTACATGGTAGACCTTTCGCCGTCGAAGTTCAGAGATGAACTGTCGAGGTTTGAAAGCCATAGTTGGACCCTCCCCCCGTCAAGGGCGCGGGGTTATTCGAACTCCCAAAAAGGACCGTGAAGGCCCACTCCTCGGAAAACCTCGAGAACCTCGTATGGTGACTCCCGGACCCACCCGAGCTCTTCTCGTCCTTCGTACCACCGTTTCGCCAGCTCCCAACACTGGCCCAAGGGGACAATCTCCCCTGGCTCGAGGCTGCGCTGACCACACCACCGACGAACGTGTTCTTCCGACCGGAAGAGGTGGATGGTG
>JABDNZ010000037.1 GCA_013043565.1 Gemmatimonadota bacterium
CTCCTGTGCATTGGCTCACGATCCAGGACCACTTCAATGACCTGGTCGTTTCGACCTACGGAAGGGGCTTTTGGATCCTGGACGACATCACCCCTCTTCAGCAGCTGACGGAGGAGATTCTCGACGCCCCCGCTCACCTTTTCGAACCCCGCTCTGCATATCGGTTCAGAAACAAGGAGGGTCTTGTAAGCCAGCCGGAAGATCCCGGGGCGGGGCAGAATCCCCGTTTTGGTGCCTCGATTCACTACCTCATCGGCGACGCTGTCCGCGGGGGAGCCAGCATGAGCATTCTCGATGAGTCAGGTGATGTGGTGCAGGATCTCGGCCGAGTCTCCGACGAGCCGGGATTCCACCGAGTTTACTGGGACCTCAGGTATGAGTCGTCCTCCTCGCCCAGGATGCGAACAAAGGTCCTCGAGCACAGTCATGTGCAAGTTGGTGAGGACGGGTGGCGGCCGGCGGGGGACGGGGGGCGGGTGACGCCCCTCGCTCCTCCCGGACATTACACCGTTCGCCTGACTGCGGGTGATGAGGAGGTTACGGTTTCACTCACCGTGCTCAAAGATCCGTCGTCGGCGGGGTCCGAGGCGGACATCCGAGCCCAATTTGATGTAGTCATGCAGCTCCGGGATGAGACCAACGCTGTGGTCGACCTGATCAACGAGGCGGAGAGAATCCGGGCCCAGCTGGTGGACCTGAAGGATCTCGTGCGGAACCATGAAAGGGCGGACGAGATCATGGCGTCGGCGGGCTCTCTGGACATGGCTCTTGTGGCGCTGGAGATGGGATTGACGGATCTTCGCCTCTCCGGTGGGAGCGCGGGTCAGGACGCCCTCCGGTGGCCGAGGCAGCTGCTGGCGAAGCTGACCAGTCTGGCAGGGTATATCGGAAGCTCCGATTTCCCCCCGACGGTCCAACAGTTGGAGGTTCACGAGAGACTGAAGGGTCTAATGATGGAAAAGGAGGCCCGCATGGAATCCATCAGGGAAGGAGAGCTGGCGGCATTGAACCGGATGTTGGATGGTATGGGAGTGCCCAACATCATCTCTGGCGGCGGGGTTTAGACTGAGGCGATCCCGGTTTTCAGGATCATTCTCCGACGGGAAGCATACAACCCAGCACGCCTTTCGGTCCATCTGGAAATCCGACATACTCCGAGGGTTCTGAACCCTCATTCCTGGAGAAAACAGCATGTCACGTACGGGGATCCGGCGACTCTCGACATCCCCAATCCTGGCTCTCGTTCCGCTATTGCTTGCAGCATGCTCTTCAGGTGGCCGAGCCGTCCTCGGCGGGGCGGAACCGGGTGGCACCCACACCGTGATGGGCCGAGAAATCTACGGGGACCAGCTGGGAATAACCTCCGCCAGGGACTGGTGGGTGATTCAGGTGGAGGAAGGGGGCGAAGAGGGTGACCGGATCCTATCGGGGCAGGAGACTCAGGACCGGGCCCTGACCTAGTGCCGAAGAGGCCCCACGGCCGGGGCTACCCTGAAGGCTGTGGACGGTAACCTGTCGATTCTGTCCGGCGCGGGATCGACGTATAGGCCGTAAGACGGCACACCGTATTGAACCGCAGGAGATTGCCGGCTGTGACGAACGAGGCTGAATGAAGAAACCCATCGTTCTCCTCGCCCTTCTCATGGCCCTCTCCTGGCCAACTCACGCCCGTTGTCAAACCATCCGGGGATACGTCCTGGAAACCCAGATCCCCCGCCGGGTGCCTTCCGCCTCTGTGATGTTGTTGGATACCATCTTCGCCGTGGTGGCCAACACCACGACCAACGCCAATGGGGCTTTTCTGTTGGAACCTCCCTCTCCCGGCGACCACTACGTTCTGGTCGAAGCTCTTGGGTATCATCCTTCCTTGGACGGGATCCTCGAGATGGGTGATGGTGGATCCATCACCATCGAGTACTACATCCGCCCCAAGCCGCTGGAACTTGACTCCCTTGTCGTGGCCGTTCAAAGAGTCCGGGCCCATCGGGTCCTTTTCTCTTCCGGGTACTACGAGAGGGAGGGGAAGGGGTTCGGCTACTTCGTTACCCCCGAGGAGATCGAGCAGCGGAACCCTCGCTATATCCAGGATCTTTTCCAGGGAATCCCCGGTGTGTTCCTGGACTGGGGGGGCGGGATGGGCTCCCAGATCGCCGCGGTGGAAGCCTATACCCGAGCTTCGGCCATCCCACTCCAGTACGGAGGATCCAACGGCTCCTGCGGGGTGGTCCTCATCTGGACGAAGTAGGGCAGCACGGAAAAGGGCCGGGCGAGACGGGGGCTGGACCATTCTTTGCTGGGGCAGGGCTCTAAGGCGTCGTCAGCCCTCCCGAGGCCCCGGCGTAGCGGTTGGTGTCGCGTTCGGACTACCCAGAGTCATCTCCACTTTCCAACTCCCGTCGTCCTGCCGTCTCCAGATACTCACGTAGGTCCCCGAAACGACGGAGTGGACGCTGTCGGCGTCGAACCCGGACGAGGAGTATTCCCCCACGGTATAGGCCAGGTTGCCGGAGTGAGAAACCTCCGCCCGATTGGGCCCCCAGGTGAGCCCGGTGATGGCTCCCGAAGCGGTGGCGTCTCGTAGGTGCCGGAGAATGGCCTCGGGGCCGCGGATCTCCCCGATTCCGGTTTTGATCTGAGATCCGTCCGGCGCGAAGTATCCCGACCAGGCTTCGAAGCTCTGATATCGGATCGAGGAGGCGAAGGCCCGGTCCTCCCGCATCAACTCGAACTTCCAAAGCTCGATCTGGTTGATCCCGGGGTGGGGGGCGACACCCTCCACATCACCCGGCTTTGCGTCACCTTGGGGGTTACAGGCAAGTGAAAAGGAGGTGAGAAAGCCAAAAGCCAGAATCCCGCTCAATCTCGCTGCCCGGGATCCGGTGGGTCGGATAACAAAGCCGGCTCTCCAGCCTCTAGGGCTGGATGTGGCGGGAAGAACCGTCAAAGCCCTCCCCCTCGGGCTGTCCAGATGCCGATGGCGCACATGGTGCCGGGGTCATTGAACTCGGGAGGAAGGGAAGCTGCTCCCGGGTAGACCTCGATGACTGCCACATCAAAAGTGGGCATGGCCATCATCTCGGAGAGGCTGGCCTCATCGTCGGAAGAGCTGACCCGCATACCGTCCAGGTAGACCACCGGTCTACACCGCTGGCCATCCAGGGTCATAGCGCCACGCATCTCGACTATCCATCGCATCCCGGCGTTCCGGACCCGGACGCTCGGTAGGCCCCGGACCATGGCGCCCACCGGTGGGTAGCCCCTCTGTTCGAAGTCCTCCTTCGTCCGAAAATAGGCGGTCACAACCCGATCCATCCGGGCAAAGACGGGTTCCAGGCGCCGCGCGACGGGCCTTGGAGTCGTGGAGACCACAATGCCCGGGATCTCCAGAGGCTCGGGCTCCATCTGAACCTCGAGTTCGTAGGCGATGCCTGGCTCCATTTCCAGGAAGGCCTCCCGGGGAGCGTACGAAAGGTGCTGGAAACGCACTGTTGCTTCGGGGCCAATCGCATTACGAATAAAGAACCGCCCGTTGGCATCAGTAATTGCGGTCTTCCCCTGCCCCTCGATCTGCACTTCCACATTGGTGACCGGCTGGCCGGTTCCGTACTCCACAACCTGGCCGAAGATGTCCGCATCGATTTCGCCTGCGCCTGACTGTCGCACAGACACCCCTGCCGGGTCCGGGTTCAGGGACCAGAGAGGGAGCATGATGGTG
>JABDNZ010000038.1 GCA_013043565.1 Gemmatimonadota bacterium
GACCATCAACCCCCACCCCCTTATATCGCTTGTTCTGGACAGAGAGTTTCTTGCGATTGGCAGCCACCCACTTCATCGTCTCGATGTCTTTTTCCCACGCCGGTTTGCCCTTGGGACGGTATTTCAGTTCGATGATCCCTATTACAGACCTGGTGTTGCACACGACCAGATCCGGGTATTTGACGGTGGTGGCCTGACTAGAGGACTTCCCGGGTTCACACTTTAATTGTGGCTCTATAAACATTCGCCTGTTGTACTCATCCAAACGGTCATTCAGCTTCGACCATAGGGATGCTTGGAGGCTCCGTTCCGAGTTGATCCTCTGCCATGCGTAGTCCTTAGTGAGGATCTCCGATCAGGTCAACCGGCCGAGGATTCTCCGGCTCTGCCAAAGCCGGTGGACCTCGGGCACGCCTCTAAGGCAGGCGCTCTAAACCAACTCAGCTAAGCGCCCCATCCGTCGGGATGGGTATTTAGCCTCACATAGGCCCGACCTCCGTCCCCCGCTCGACTTCCAGACGGCCGCGACTACTGCCCCCGGCCTGGACTGGGACGGGATCGGGACCAAAGGCAGGCCGGCCCTACACCCCTGCCCTCCTCAACGCCGCCTTCACCCGAATCATGAACCGCCGGGGATCGAAGGGTTTTCGGATGTAGTCGTCGGCTCCGGCTTCCATGAGGTGCAGCTCCGCATCCGGATCCGTGGTTCCGGTCAGGATGATGACCGGCAGTCCCACGGTGGCGATCCTAGCCCGCGTCTCCTTCAAGACCTCTCGCCCGTCCTTCCGAGGCATCTCCAGATCGAGAACCATGAGGCTGAAAGTGTCGCCGCCCTGCAGGGCCTCCATGGCTTCAACGCCGTCCGCGGCCTCCACCACCCTGTGGCCCTCGCTCTCCAGCAACGCCTTGGCGATGGTCCGGTTGGCGCCATCGTCATCCACCAGGAGGATGGCCGGAGGGCCTTCCATCTCCTCATCTGCTCCCGTGGCGAGATCAGACTCCACCGGTGCTTCCGCCACCGCTTCATCGGGTCCGCCCTTCACGTCACCCAGGACCCGCTCCAGCTCCTGGAGGCTCGTCTCACCATTCTTCACACGGGCCACACCCACGTCCCGGAGAGAGCGGAAGCCCTCCTCCCGGGCAGCTTTTTGGAGCTCGGCTGCCGAGCCGCCGGTGAAGATGATCTCTTTCAGCCTTGGGGTGATCGTAATCGCCTCGACCAGCGGGAGGCGGCCTCGATACCCGCTTTGCCCACAGCCACCGCACCCAACCGGGCGCACCGCCGGCTCCACGCCGTATTCCTTCGCCAGCAAGGCCTCCCCCTCGGTCAGGTTGCCATCCACCGGTTCACTGCAGAGCGGGCAGATACGGCGCACCAGACGCTGGGCCAGGGCACCTCGAAGGGTTTCTGCCAGTGTTGGTCGGTCCAAGCCCATGTCCACGAACCGGCCCACCGTCCCCACGGCGTCGTTCGTGTGCAGTGTCGATAGGACCAGGTGCCCCGTAAGGGACGCCTGTGCAGCGATCTGCGCCGTCTCCAGGTCTCGGATCTCTCCGACGAACACCACGTCCGGATCCTGCCTCAAGATGGCCCGCAGCGCCGCGGCGAAGGTGACACCCTGCTTGGTTTCGACCTGGATTTGTGTGAGACCCGGCAACTCGTATTCGACCGGGTCCTCCACGGTCATGATGTTGATATCCTCTCCGAGGATGTGTTGAAGGGCGGCGTAGAGGGAGGTGGTCTTCCCGGACCCGGTAGGGCCCGTGACGACCACGATGCCTTCTCTGTGTGTCAGGAGGCTCTGGAAGTGGGTGAGCTCGGGCTCCTGGAATCCCACCTCCTCGAGGCCTTTGGCTTCCTCCGCGTCCAGGATCCGGATGACCATCTTCTCGGAGCTTCGGGTTGGAACGGTAGAGATCCGAAGGTCCACCCGCTTCTCTCCGAACCCGACTCTCGCCCGACCGTCCTGGGGCCGGAGCCGATCGGCGATATCCAGCTTCGCCATGATCTTGAGTCGGGAGATGACCCGGGTAAGCACCGAAAGCGGCATGTTGCCGGAGTTTCGGAGCACCCCGTCGATCCGGTATCTGATCACGCCGCCATGAGCCATGGGCTGGAGATGGATATCGCTCGCTCCGCTCTCGACGGCCTCCTTGAGGATGACGTTGGTGAGATTCACGAGAGGCCCGGAACCCGCATCCTCCAGAGACGGGGCGTCGTCCTCTTCCTCCTCGATGAGCCTGATGTCGTCCAGGCTATCATCGATATCCGGCTGGACCTGAAACAGGATCCTCGCCACGTCCTTGTCGGGCGAATACTGGGCGGTGACGGCTTCTTCGAGTTCCGAGTGGGAAGCCACAACCAGGGAAATCCCTCGGCCTGAAGCGAATCCGACGGACTGCTCGGCCTCCAGGTTCGTCGGGTCGGCCGTCGCCACGACCAGCCGGCGATAGTCCTCTCTCAACGGAAGGACCATGTACTCATGGGCCAGAGCCTCCGGGACGAGCTTGAGTGCCTTGCCCTCCACCTCGTCCAGGTCGGCCCTGGGTAGGTGGAAGAATAGGGCAACCAGGTCCGCTAGTTCGCTCTGGTGGATTCCGGCCGCATTCGCGGCTTTTTCCCATGCTTCGGCCAGTGGAAGAGAACTCAGAAGGGATAGGCCTCCTTCGGGGTTCTTTCCCGCCTTCTCCAGGACTCCTTCCAGCCAGTGCGCCGAGTCGCTCATTCAGCAGAAGATCCTTGTTCTTTGAGGTAAGCAATCACCTGGTGAAAAGCCGTTCGTAATTCCGGAATGACTGCCTTGACCGCATCGCCGCGTTCCTCCCGGCCGGCTTCTTCCACGGATTCCAGCAATGCCCCGAAATGGTCGGCCCGGATGTTCCTCGACCCGGACTTGATCCCGTGGGCCTCCCGCTCGACACCCTTCCAATCCTCCGCGGCCACGGCCGTTTCGAGGGCGTCCATCCTGCCCGGGGTCTCCTGAAGGTAGGCGTCCACCGCCGCGTCCACCACAGATTCGATCCCTGCGTCCCGCATGGCTGCTCGGAACTCCTCGAGGAGGACCGGCGCCTCTCCCGTTGTCACCCCGGCCGCATCCGATTCCTGGGGATCTCCGAGCAGTTCGGGTTCTCCTGTCGATTCGGCGGCATCCGATGCACCGCTGGCCACCTGCCCCGCACCCTCCGGCCCGCGGGTCTTTTGGGCCCAGTGCTCCACTCTTTCCCTGAGTTCCCCGGGTTTGAACGGCTTCGGGACATAATCGTCCATGCCTACGTCTTCACACCTCTGTCGCTCCTCTGGAAGGACATGGGCAGTGAGGGCGACGATGGGAATGGCCGAGAACCTAGTGTCCCTTCGGATCTTTTGGGTGGCCTCGAGGCCATCCATCTCCGGCATCTGGACGTCCATGAGGATCAGATCGGGTAGCTCCTCCTCCAGGGCCTCGAGGGCCTCGAGGCCATTGGCCACCACCCTCACCTCGCAACCCCAGCGCTGCAACAATCCCATAGCGACCTGCTGATTCACAAGGTTGTCCTCTGCCACCAGAACCTTCAGCCCCTCCGTCAGTTCCTGTGAAGTCGTCGGCGCCTTCTCTTCATCCCGGGCCTCGACGGCCCCGGCAACCACCGCCTCACCCTCATCCCGGTCCCTGAGGACCATGTTTACCGCCCTGAGGAGATCGGCCCGGGATACTGGCTTCTGGTGGAATCCGTTCACCCGGAGCCGGGCGGCGAGCTTCCGGTCACCGGGCCGGTTGGAAGAGGTCAGAATCATGAGCGGTAGATCTCTGAGCTCCGGATCGAGACGGATGTCTTCGGCAAGCTGGAAGCCGTCCCGCCCGGGCATGAGGAGGTCCAGAATAGCAAAGTCGAAGGGGTCTTGTTCCTGGACGGTCCTGAGGAGGTTCAGTGCCGCCACCGCCCCGTCGACCGTCTGGACCCGGGCCCCGGCGTTCTCCAGGAAATCCCTGAAGATCCTCCGGTTGGTCTCCAGATCGTCCACGATCAGGGCTTTGACGCCGGTCAGGTCCACCCGATCGCCCGGTTCCGGCAGGGGAGCGAAGTCCTTGTCGATAGGAAGCTTGATCGTGAAGAAGAAGTCGCTTCCTTCACCTTCGGCACTCTCCAGGTGAAGGTCCCCTCCCATGAGGGCAACCAGGTGACGGGAGATGGTCAGGCCGAGGCCGGTCCCACCGTACTCTCGGGTAGTGGAGGAATCGGCTTGGGTGAACTCCTTGAAGATGGAGTCTTGTTTCCCCTTGGGGATCCCCACTCCCGTATCCCTCACGGAGAATTTGACGTTCGTATAGTCGTCATCCGCCTCCTCCATGGAGACGGAGACCAGGATCTCTCCCTCCTGGATGAACTTGACGGCGTTCCCCACCAGGTTCGAGAGGACCTGTCGCAGACGGGTCGGATCCCCCCTCACGCCTCGCGGCACTTCCGGCCTCAGGTCGACCATGAGCTCGCTGCCCTGCTCCACCGCCGCATGGGAAAAGAGGGCCACGGCTCCGAGCACCTGTTCGTTCAGGTCGAAGGAAACCTCCTCGAGCTCGAGGTGGCCGGCCTCGATTTTGGAGATGTCCAGAATGTCGTTCAGCACCCCCAGGAGGGATTCGCCAGAAGACCGGATAATCTGGAGGTATCCGCTTTGCTCTGCGGTGAGCTCGGTGTCGAGGAGGATCTCCGTCATTCCCAAAACACCATTCATGGGAGTGCGGATCTCGTGGCTCATGTTCGCCAAAAAGGCGCTCTTCATGCGGGTCGCCCGTTCGGCACGCTCGGCCAGCTCCCGCATCCTCTCCTCGGCTTCCTTC
>JABDNZ010000043.1 GCA_013043565.1 Gemmatimonadota bacterium
CCGTTAAGATCTTCTTGAACGAGGCTGACATGCCTCGGCACTGGTACAACATTCAGGCCGACCTCCCCGAACCCATGCCCCCGGTGATCCACCCAGGGACCCACCAGCCCATCGGCCCGGACGATCTGGCCCCTCTCTTCCCCATGGGTCTGATCGCTCAGGAGGTAAGCCAGGAGCGGTACATCGAGATCCCGGATGAGATCCTCGACATCTACAAGATTTGGCGGCCCTCCCCGTTGGTCAGGGCGAGAAACTGGGAAAAGGCCCTGGGTACACCGGCCAAGATATACTACAAGTGGGAGGGTGTAAGCCCCGCCGGAAGCCATAAACCCAACACCTCCATCGCCCAGGCCTGGTACAACAAGGAAGAAGGCGTAAAACGGATCACCACGGAGACCGGCGCAGGGCAATGGGGAAGCGCTCTTGCCCTGGCATGCAACTTCTTCGGAATCGAGTGCAAGGTCTACATGGTGCGGGTCTCCTACGACCAAAAACCCTACCGCCGCCTGATGATGCAGAGTTGGGGGGCCACCTGCATACCCAGCCCAAGCGACCACACCAACGCCGGAAGGGGGATCCTGGAGAAGGATCCCGACACCCCGGGGTCTCTCGGGATCGCCATCAGCGAAGCCGTTGAAGAAGCCGCCACCAGGGACGACACGAAGTACTCCCTGGGGAGCGTGCTGAATCATGTAATGCTCCACCAGACCATCATCGGACTGGAGAGTCTGCAGCAGTTCGAGATGGCCGGCGACTACCCTGACGTGGTCATCGGGTGCGCAGGGGGTGGCTCCAACTTCGCCGGGTTCGCCTTCCCGTTCATCCGCGACAAAATCGTCGATGGGAAAAAGACGAAGGTCATCGCCGTAGAGCCCAAGGCCTGCCCGACCCTTACCAAGGGGCTCTACAAGTACGACTTCGGCGATACCGCTTGCACGACTCCCCTGATCCGGATGCACACGCTGGGGCACGAGTTCGTACCGGCACCGCTTCACGCCGGCGGCCTTCGCTATCACGGGATGGCTCCATCGGTCAGCCACCTCTACGAGAAAGGCTACATCGACGCGAAAGCCTACCACCAGAAGGAGTGCTTCGACGCCGCCCTGGGCTTCGCTCGAGCCGAAGGACATCTGGTGGCTCCGGAGACGTCCCACGCCGTGAAGGCGGCCCTGGACGAGGCCATGGCGTGCAAGGAGAGCGGAGAAGCGAAAGTCATCTCCTTTAACGCCAGCGGCCATGGCCACTTTGACATGGGAGCCTACGAGAAGTACTTCGCGGGGGACCTGGTAGATTACGAGTATCCGGAGGAGAAAGTGGCGGAAGCCCTTTCCAAGCTGCCGCCGTTGGACTGACCGAGTCGTCACCGTTCAGCCGGATCCGGGCCCGCTTTCCCTTTGGGGGCGGGCCCGGTGTTCTCCCCCGGGCCCAATTTCGGAAAGATCCCGGCAGGAACCCGCGCCCCTTGGAGGCCTACGTAAACAATCCAACACGACTACGTAAGCATTCGTATTAAAGGAAACACAGCATAGTTGCATTATCCGATGAAGCCGGGAGAGATTGTCAGAGATTCCCTGCGGTCGCCTGAAAACTTCCACTGGAGGTGGAGCAGCATGCTTCGATCGAGACCGTACCTTCACCCGGGTCTGAATCGGGCCGCCGGCGGACGGCCGTTCCTCCTTGCGGTCCTTTTGTTGCCCCCCCTTGTCCTTTCCGGTTGTTCCATCAAAGGCATGGCCATCAACAGTGTGGCTAACGCCCTTTCCGGCTCGGGCGATGATGGAGGAAGCAACGTCTACCTAACCGACGACGATCCTATCCTGGTAGGCCAAGCTCTCCCCTTCAGCCTCAAGCTCATGGAGACCATCCTCCAGGAAACCCCGGAGCATGAGGACCTCTTGGTGGCCACGGCGACAGGGTTCGTTTCTTATGCGGAGATGTGGGTGTTGCGGCCATCCAGGTACCTGGAGGACACGGATTACTACGCGGCCAGGGCTGAGCGCATGAGGGCCAAGAAGTTGTTCCTGAGGGCGAGAGACTATGCGGGCCGTACCCTTGATCTCAGGTATCCAGGGATCACCGAAAGGCTAAAGCAGTCCCCTGACGAGGCGGTACTGGAGTTCGGAGAGGACGACCTCCCAGCCGTTTATTGGTTCATGGCAGCCCTCGGCCGGGCAATCTCCACCGATCTGGGGGATGCTGAACTTCTTGTTCAGGGCCGGGCAGTACGAGAGCTTTTAGAGAAGGCCCTCGAGTTGGACGAGGCGTGGAACAAGGGAACACTCCACGAGTTTGTCATGGCTCTCCCAGTTCAGCTCGGGGGAAGCCCAGAGAGGGCTGAGGAGGCATACGCCCGAGCTATGGAATTGAATGAGGGCAAATCGGTGGGCCCCGAGGTCTCCCTGGCGGAGTCGGTGTACCTCGTCCGTCAGGACCGGGAGAACTTCGAGCGAATCCTCCGCCAGGTCCTGGCATTCGACCCCGACCAGTACCCGGAATACCGCCTCACGAACATCCTGGCCCAACAACACGCTGAATGGCTCCTTTCAAAGGCCGATGAGCTGTTCTGGACGACCCCGGCCAACCCACTCCGCATCCCCACCAACAAAATGAGATATCCATGGCCAACCCACTCCTGAAAAGGCTCCGGCGGGGAATCCTACTCACTGCTACAGCCCTGGTCTTCCTCTCCACTGCGCCAGCGTCGGTATCCGCTCAGCGGGGTCGAATCGTCGTCAAGATGGCGTCCCTGGCCCCGCAGAACTCTCCATGGCACGAAGAGTTGATGATCATGGCCC
>JABDNZ010000045.1 GCA_013043565.1 Gemmatimonadota bacterium
AAACAGGGGAGATCTTGGCCATGGTGGGGGGGAGAGATTACGGATCCTCCCAGTACAATCGGGCGGCTCACGCTCGGCGCCAGCCAGGGAGCGCCTTCAAGCCTGTGGTGGCGTTGGCAGCCCTGGCCCGTCCCGATCGGCTGGCCTCGATGGATCGGAGTGGGGGCGAATCTGAGTTCGCTTCGACCGGTCTCCTCCCGGAACGCCGGGACGAAGGCCAGCCGCTCTACACCCTGGCATCCGTCCTGGCCGACGAACCGTTCCAGATCGAGACCCCGGTGGGTTTGTGGGAACCGGCAAACTATGACCGGCGTTTCAGTGGGCCCGTCACCCTCCGGGAAGCGCTAGAGCGGTCGCTGAATGTCCCGTTCGCCCGGCTGGGCGTGGAGATGGGGCCCGAGAACATCGTCTCGACGGCCAGGGAGATGGGGATCGAGAGCCCGTTGAACCCGTATCCCAGCCTCGCCCTGGGTGCGTCGGAGGTGTCTCCCCTGGAGTTGACCCGTGCCTTCGGGGTGTTGGCCTCGGGTGGTTTCCGTCCGGAACTTAAAAGCGTCTTCACCGATCCGACGAAGGGTGAGCAGGTTTACCGGCCTGCTGAGACGTACCTGGTGACCTCGGCGCTTCGTGGAGCTGTGGAGAGGGGGACCGGGCGTGGGATTCGAGACAGGGGGTTCCACGGAGACGTGGCGGCCAAGTCCGGGACCACCAATGACTACCGGGACGGGTGGTTTGTCGGATACACGCCTTCCATCGTGGTGGGTGTGTGGGTCGGTTTCGACCACGGGAAGCGCCTCGAGCTCCCCGGGGCCGGGGTGGCTCTTCCCATCTTTTCGGATTTCATGAAGGCTGCCGTGGGGTCCGATGGCCGGACCGGCCCCTGGGGCGGTAGGGGTTTCAACTACCCGTCGGGCCTCGAGATGGTCGATGTGGATCCGACCACCGGCCTAAGAGGCGGTTGGGGGTGTCGAGGAGAACCGGAGCTCTTCTTGAGAGGAACGGCCCCCGATGAAAGCTGCGGAGGCTTCCGATGGGGAGATGAGATCGAGTTGGACAGCCGCACGATGCGCCTTCTCCTGGAACGAGGAGGGGACGAGGTGTCCAGGGCGATCCGCCGCATCATAAGAGGCGAGGGGCGGGAGTAACCGCCCCCGCCCCTCGAATCTGTCGGTTTCGACCGGCCGATTCCGGTCGAACGTGTTGAGCGCTCAGCTTCCTCCGAAGGAGAGGCCGAAGGTTCCGGCGACCCCGTCACCCACGTCCCCGGTTTGATAGAGGGCTCCCAGTCCCAGGTGTACGGGCCCCAGGATGAGTCCCAACCCTCCTCCCAGCTGGAACCCGTCGGTGATGACGGCGAACCCGGCTCGGAGAGGTACGTGGGCTGTGGGGAAGTACTGCATTCCTATGCCGAGATGGGATTTGGGTCCGGTATCCAGTCCGTCTCCCAGGCGCTGTCTCAGCTCGGCCGTCACCGTCAGGTTCTCAAGAGCCTCATAGGCTCCCCCGATAGCCAGAACCGGTTTGAACGTCAGTTCCTTCACTTTGTCCTGGAGGGCCGCGGGCGCGGCCGATGCCGGTTGTTCGTCGAAATCCGAGGAGTTCGTGTCCGCGTCGAACACGGCCTCCCCCGGGCGGTAGACCAACTCGGCCAGGTCCCACTCGAAGGTGTTAAAGATGTTTTTCACCACGCCCGAGGCGACCCATGGCCCCCTCTGCCATGCAATGCCCAGATCCAGGCCGATACCTGATCCTCGCCCCCAATTGGACCCGTCCTCGGCCGGGTGGATGACCGGGAAGTCCAACTCGAGCCCGAGGGGGTCACTCTGGGCCAGCGTGCCTCCGTCCTCGGCGAAGGCAAGGGCATGGCCCCAGGACTGCTTGATTGCCCCACCGATGCTGAGTCCCTGTTCCACTCCGGGAACCCACCGCCGGGACAATGGGAATCCGGCCGAGAAGCCCAAGGTGGTGACCGCGTATCCGGTCATGCCCGAGCCCTGGAGCTCGAAGTCCCCCGGGACCCCTGTCCGGCCGGCGTTGCCGAACAACAGAAGCTCTGCCGCGTCGTCGTTCAGGGTGGTCCTCCCGGAGGCGATGGTGGAGAGCTGGAGGCCGAAGTTGTTATAGCTGAAGCTGAAAGCAGTAAGCTCGACAGCCCCTGACCCGGTCTGACCGCCGGCGGCAGCGATCTGTTGGAGCCAGTCCTCCTTCACCGACGTGGGAACGAGTCTACCCTCGTAGTCGAAGATGTCGGAGAAGGTCAATGGGTCGAGGGACTGGTTCACGGTCAGAGGCGCCAGAGCGAGGGAGAACCCTTCGGTATCCGGCAGGCCGAGGCCGGCAGGGTTCAGGCCGATCGCTGCGAATCCCCTGGAAAGGGCCATGTAGTTGTTGGCTGTCCCCAGGGTCGCTGGACTGGCGCCGGGAAGCTGCCCTGAGGCGGGCTGGGTTCCCAGGAGGAAGACGATGAGGGCGCCAACAGCCGAAAGGGTCTTTGCGTTTCTCATGATAGTTGGCTTCCTCATCCGATTCGGAGCACCAAGTCGAGCTTGGTGTCGATAGTCATCGTTTGCCCAGGGGAGAGGGTGACGACGCCGGCTCCCTGGTCGACGGTACCCTGCCCGGTCATGATCACCCCGTCCTCCCCCAGGAATGCCTGGAGCTCAGCCTGGCTGAACTCCACGTCGACCGTAGAGATGGGAGACGCGGGGACCGACGCGATGAGGACCACGGGGGTGGTCACCGTGGGACCGTCGATGGTCAGGCTGACGACCGCCCCGACGGCCCATGGATTCACGATCTCCAGCTGGAAAGAGCCTGACACGATTTTGTCCACCATGTCTTTGCTGATGTCGCCCACGTCCAGCTCGGTGATCCCGAGCCCAAAGACCTCCCCTGCCACCGCAATGTCGGCTGACTCCGCCTCCAGGGCCTCGGGGGTGGCGGTCACTTCCACCTCATCGGCGAGACCGATTCGTACCCAATTGCCCGGCTCCGGCCCACCGGCTGGGGAGTTGACATTGACGGTCACGAAGATCGCAGAAGTCACCGGGCCGGAGTATTCCAGCTCTCGGCTCAGGGTAGTTCCCGGGCCAAAACTGGTATCGTTCCCGTCGATCGAGACCTCATCCAGGATAGGCCCACTCTCGCCACCGTCTCGAAGAGCCAGGGTAACGGTGCCCCGATCACCGCCCGGGGGTCTCAGAGGATCGAACTGGAATCCGTTCCTGGCCACCACGGTGACCCGCCCTTCCTGGACCTGGGCTGCCTCCACGTCTTCGGGAAGCCCCACACTCTCGAAAAAACTGTCCTGAAAGGACGGCTTTGGCACAGTGAGTCCATCCAACCCGGCGCAGGCAGGGCACAGGGTTTCGAGGGTCTCCCGAAACTGGATCGGATCAACCTGGACCGTGAAGGCACTGGAATCTTCGTTCAGTCCCACAAAATCGGGTAAGAACTCGACCACCTCGATGGACGTACCCGTGAGGGGTACGACCCACTGTTGCTCCAGCTTGGGAGTGTCGGTGGGAATGTCGCATGCTGACATGATCCCCACCGCAAGAAGGAGGACGCTCCTCCATAACAACGTTCTCAGCGACGGCATCGCGATTGTCCTTGGAATAGATGAGGCTCTGCGTGTCCCCTATCAAATCTTCTTATGAACGCTAGTCAATCTGCCTCTCCCGGGTCAACGAACCCGTTGGGAATCCCTCTTCAGAGGTTGATGAGGGCCGGGTTACTTCCCCCTCAGGATCGGGCGGGTGAGGCAGGTCGGACCTCCCTCACCAGGGTGGCTGATCTCCGCTCCGAGGTACGTGTGGACTTCTACCCCAGCATCTTCTAGCCGTCCCTGGGTCGTCGGGTTCCCGTCCAGCATCAAACAGATCCTCGGGGCCACGGCCAAAACGTTCCCCGCCATCGTCCCGAACTCTTCCTGGGCCACCTCGATCAGAGTGACTCCCCGTGCCAGGAGTAGCTCCCGGAACGGGATGGGCAGGAGTGGCGAGTAAACCAATGCCAGGTCCCGGTCGACGGGGCTGATGATGGACATTAGATGAAAGACATCGGACGGCCCTCTCCAATGAGGGAGGGGAACGACCATCACCTCCTCGGCGCGGCTGGCCAGCAACGCCTTCAACTGCCTGATGCCCTCCTCGTTGGTTCGATACCCTCTCCCGACCACGGCCGTACTTTCGTCCAACCAAACGAAATCCCCGCCCTCGATCCTTCCCTCACCTTCGACCTTGCCCAAGACCGGGATTCCCATGGAAACGAAAGCTTCCCCCTGGGCTCCGGGCTCCCCCTGCCTGGCGTCCTTGCCCATGTTGCAGAGGATCATTCCGTCATTCGTGAGGATCGAGGCGTCCCGGGTATAGATCGAATCCAGATTCGTGTCCGGGTGAGCCGGAAGGTATTCGACTTCGGCCCCGAGCTCTCCGAGGATCCGGCACAGGGCTTGATGTTCGGTCTTCGCTGCCTCTGCGTCGGGCCTCGTCTTATACCCGAGCTGCCGCCATTGTGAATCGAGTTCGGGCGTTGGCGGGTACGCCTCAACGGGGCTCTTGAGGAGGACGCGGTGGAGGGGACCAGTCTCGTTTTGTCCCCCGATCGGGGGGATCGGTGTGCTCCGGTCAGGCTGTCCTTCGATCATCTCGACTCCGGGTGCTCGGATGGTCCGACCGCGGCCCCGCCCGAGTCGGGAGGACTCACTTCCACGGCGTGGGAAAGGAAGACCTGCCAGCCGGACGGAGAATTCACGTAGAGGTCGCAGAAGTGGACGTGGTGCTCCCATCCCACGCCCTCGAAAGTTCCCGATACAAATCCGTTCCCGGTAACGATTCCCACCTCGCCCCGAACCTCGATCTCGATGCCTTCGTGGCGCCACTCCTCCATGGAAAGGGAGCTTGAGCCCCATGCATCCAGAACGGCTTGCCGGTCCTCCAACTCGCCCCGAATGGAGAATCCCCGGTAGTCCGGTGCCATCAGGCGATCCAAGGCATCTGCGTTGTTAGACATCAATGCGCTCTGAAAAGCGTTGAACGCTTCCCGAACCTCATCCTTCCTACTCATCGACTCCCTCTCTCCGGGGTCCGTTCCCGGTCCCTCCCTTTTCCCGAAGAACATTGCGCAACACTCCCCCGCAGTCTGGGGAAGTCAAGGGAGGCTAGCCGGGGGCTCCCGGATCTGGCGGTATGTGAAACAAAGGCTAAACTGCCAACGAAAGGTTTGTTGGCATCCCTGTTCCGGTGCGTCCGGACCGCCCCCACAGCCCCCAGATCGGGGTAGACCTGATGAGAACCGTCGGTGTTCTGATCTCTTCCATTTCAATCTCCCTGTTCTCCTTTCTCCAACCAGCCGGCCCCCAGGAAACCGCCCCCCCTACCGGTGTGCTCTATCCGGTGAGGACCGATACGCCCCCCACGATCGATGGGGTTTTGGAGGAAGCCCTGTGGCAGGAGGCCCCCTTCGTCACGGACTTCCGAACCTGGATGCCCGACTTCGGTCAGGAGATGGTAGGGGAGACTCGAACCTACATGGCCTATGACGGGTCCAATCTCTTCTTCGCCTTTCATGCACTGGATCCTGAGCCCCAAAACATCAAGGCGGCCGTCACGGAGCGGGACAACATCCGGCGGGACGACTGGGTCGCCATCAACCTTGATTCCTTCAACGATCAGCAGGCGCTCTACGCTTTCTACGTGAACCCCTTGGGTATCCAGGGGGACACCCGGTACGCCGGGGGACAGGAGGACCCAAACGTCGACCTGGTGTGGTTCAGCGAAGGGCGGATCGATGACTCCGGGTACACCGTGGAGATCCAGATCCCCCTAAAGAGTATTCGATTCTCCGAAGGGGACACTGTGAGAATGGGAGTGATCTTTGAACGGTTTATCAGCCGTCAAAGGGAGGCGGGGACTTTCCCGCCCCTGGATCCCGCAAAGGGCGAGTCATGGCTTACCCAGATGATGCCCATGGTCTTCGCGGGCTTACGGTCCGAGCAGGTGGCCGAGCTCCTTCCGGCTTGGACCTATTCCAACAGGAAGGCACAGGACCAGGGTAAACTGGTTACCGAGGAAGACCGGGGGGAGTTCAGCCTGACAGGGAAGTATGGGCTCACCTCGGACCTCATCTTGGACGGGACGTACAATCCGGATTTCAGCCAGGTCGAAGCCGACGCCAGCCAGGTGGACGTGAACCTCCGGTACCAACTCTACTTCCCGGAGAAAAGGGCATTCTTCAGGGAGGGGGGCGAGCACTTCGCCGTGGGCGGTACCGGAGCTTCGGGCTTGGATCCGGTGAACTCAATCGTATACACCCGGACCATCGTGGACCCCATCGTCGGTGCAAAAGTGACTGGAAAGATCGGAGCAAAGGACTTCCTCGCCTCGATCTACGCTGTCGACGAGCTGTCCCCGGCCCCTGGATCCGATGAGCCTGATTACGCTCACGTGCCCATCCTCCGTTACAAACGTGCCCTCGATGAGGACAGCTACATCGGGGCCATCTACTCCGGCCGCGAGGCGGGTGATCACTACAACAGGGTAGGGGGGGTCGACGGCCTGATCCGGCTGGGAAGCGCCAGCACTCTGGCCTACCACGGGATCCTGTCCTCGACCGGCGAAGACTCCGAATCCGCTGGTGAAAGCGGAAGGGCCCTGGGG